>NZ_QUCY01000009.1:1479-87636 GCF_003474385.1 Eggerthella sp. AM16-19 | reverse complement strand
CTTTCGCTCAAGCGCTTTCGTGCTTGGCGCAAGATTGAATAATACGCTCCTCCCCGGGCCGTGTCTAGGACTATTTCGCGTTCGGCGTCATCTTCACATTCTGCACATATCTGGGGTTCGGGAGGGGTTCGGGAGGGGTTCGAGGGCGCGTTGCGGCCTTTCCTATATATGGACGGCCCACGGCGCCCTGGGCAGGGTACGTTGCACTGTGCATCCGCAAGCCGTGACGGCGGGAGACGGAACGCGAGGCACGCGGCCTTCCCCGCACCTGGACGGCCTATACGCGGATGCGCTGCGGCGCGGCACGCGATCTCGCTGCTCTCCGCGGGCATATCGACGGGCAGTGGAGCTTGGACCAGAAGGTGTTGGGTCGAGCCGCGGCGACGGGAGCGCGGGGCTCTGCCCGACATGGCAGCGTTCGCAGCGGCGGGACACAGAGCGTTGGGCAGCATGGGGGCGGATCCCGGCGAAACGATTTGCCGCTTCGCGCTCTGCCTCCCTGCGATTCGATGGCCTATATATAGATGCGTCGCGGAGCAATCCCCGGACTCCCAGTGCGCCCTTATGGCGAATCGACAGACTGCGGGACTTTAGAGCAGAAAGCGTAGCCAAGCCATCGCGACATCTCATGGCAGCGAAGACGAGCGATTTGACGGGGGCAGAGAGCCCGGCGCTTCCCGCATTTGCGATATGCGTTCTCTTCGACCGTGTCGAGGATGCAAAGGGATATTCGGCCGGGCACAGCAAGGCTTCATAGATCCGAGCATAGAAGGTTGCGCGAACCTTTTCGCCTATACGCACAAAGAATGGAACTGAATCACCGACCCCCGATTCCGCTCGGTTCACGGTATATCGGCAAGCCCCCTTGCTCCATTCCCGAACCGCCTCTTGTTTTTTGAACACAAGAAACAAGAGGCGGTTCAAATGGGCAAGGGGGCGGTTTTAATATGACTAGCTTTAGAGGAGCGCCCTTAAGGCATTGCGAGGCCGAGCTCTTTCGCTCGCGCTGGATTCGCTCGTTCGGCCGAACAGCGTTCGATGCCGCGATATAGATATACAGACATATAGAAGAGGTTCGCCTCATGCTACCGCTGCTCTTGCGCTTGGTTCTCTTCCTATGCCCGTTTATCGCTGCCCGAACGTGCTTGCTTGTCGGCGCTCGAACTATGTTTCCTTACCTGAACGGCTAACCCCCTGAAAAAGAAGAGGCCCGCGAGAAGGGGGCTCGCGGGCCATGGAGGAGATTCGGAAGCGACGCTTAGTGAGGGGGATCGCCTGCGCGTTATGGGGATGCGCTCGACCGGAGGGGGTTGGTCGAGCGGCGTTGCGAGCTTCCGCGGATGTGCTATCGATTGTCAACGCTCCATCTCTTTCGTCGCATGAGCGCAAGCCGCAAACAGTTGGCGAAACGGCCTCGATTGAAATAGCATCCAGCCAAGGCCAAGGTGCAGCTTCGCTCTCGACAACATGGATAGTACGCCGGGTTAGGCAGCAACGCGCCACCCTTTGGTGGTTATCTTCGACTCGCTACACGGTTTTCTTTACTTACCCGAAAGGGGTGTCTCGGGTATTTCCGCTGGTCAGATTGTTATGCTTCTTTTTCTTGGGGAGCAAGCTCATTGTTAACCGCGTATGCTACCATTCCCCTGAGAGAAGGGGCGAAATGAAAACCGCAGCATCAGCGAAACTGGAGTCGAACCATAAACCTGCCGGCGACAAGCCGCGCTTTAGCGCCAAGATGACCGCGTTTGCATCAACGGGCATAGCGTGTCCGCTGGCTTGGGGCTTTTTAATCAACGCATTCGGAGGAGTCAGCCCCTCCGCCCAGCTTCCCTGGACGTTTTCCTATCTTCTGTTGGCAGTGGCCGTTTTGCTGTTCGCCGCCGTTTCACGCAAAGCACCAACGTTTTTCACCTCTGGGATTTCCGCAGCGGTTGTCGGCGCGTCCGGCGCGCTAGGAGCGCTGCTGCTCGCGCTTACGCTTACCGCAATCTCCTCGATTCCGCTCCAATCTGCCGCCATGGCCCTATGCGCATGCGTTCTTGGCTGGCTATACCTGCAGTGGGGCACGTTCTACGCGAAGCTCGATTTGCGCCATGCGGTGGTTTACCTGCTGCTGGCCAACATCGGGGGGGGGTCGACGCTGAAAGCGCTCACGCATTTCGTCCCCGTTGAGGCCCAATGCGTGTTCGCCATGCTGCTACCCGTCGCCTCGGTGTGGATGTGCCGCGTCGCGCTCACCGGCGTGGAGAACGCCAGCGCAGAAAAGGCCGTCATTCGCTTTGACTCCCACAACATGCGAGGGCTTTGGAAGGTAGCTGTGACCATTGCCGCGTTCAGCTTCGTGACCGCGTTCCTGGTGAGCAGATTCTCGGGAAACCAATCCCAAGTGCCTGCTGTCGACTTCTTGCTTGGGCGTCTGCTGGAAATGGTTATCTCGGGCATCGTGCTGTTCGTAGTGGTGAAGTTGAACAAACCGTTTAACTTCTCGCAATTGTGGCGCATCGCCCTTCTGGTGCTGGCGCTGGATATGCTCAGCCAGACTATGTTCCCTGAAATCACCGTGCTGCGTTGCGTGGAAAGCAGCGCTTGGGACCTTATCGTTCTGTTCGCCTGGCTTACCTTGTCCGACGTAGCGCAGCATTCGAAGCTTCCCGCCCCGTGGGTCTTCGGCATAGGCTGGGCCTGCTATACGGCGCCGTTCGCCATCGGATCGATGATGTCCCCTGCGTATTCAGGCGGCGAACACGATGCCGTGATCGTGGTCGCGTTGATGTTCGTGCTGCTGTTGGTGTCCTCGTTCTGCTTGGAAATGCGCGACCAGGATACGAAGTGGCTGTTCGCGGAATTGCGCGGCGAGCCGGTGAGCGCGCCGGCGGATTATCGAAGCCTTGAAGAACGCTGCGATGAGGTTGGCAAGCAGCACAAGCTGACGCCGCGCGAGCTTGAGATCATGCAGCTGCTGTGCAAGGGACGCACGAAGACGTATATCGCCGAGACGCTTTACCTGACCGAGAACACCGTGAAGGGCCACACGAAGCATATCTACTCGAAGCTAGATGTGCACAGCAAGCAAGAGCTGCTTGACCTGGTAGAGCGCTAAGCCCTGCGCCGCTGATGCGGCCGAAGGGCCGATGACGAGAAACGATGACCTCGCATGCAAACGAAGAGCGCCTGCCGAGATAGAACTCGGCAGGCGCTCTTTTTCGTTACACGCTTGCAGCTGCGCCGCGATAACCGCAACGCACGGCAGCTTGGCTAGTCGACCGGTACGGCGTCAAGCTCCAGCGGCGGCTCGACGCGGCACACGTATTCGTCAGTCGCCTCGTCGATGTCGATGAGCACATGGCTGCGATCGGGCAGCTTGCCCTCGACGATCTTCTGCGCGATGCGATCGACGATCTCGCGCTGCACCAAGCGCTTGCAGGGACGCGCGCCATACACCGGATCGAAGCCGTCGATGGACAGATGATCCATGGCAGCGGGCGTGACGTCGAGCGTGACGCGGCGATCGGCCAGGCGCTGCCGCACATCGTTGAGCTGCAGCTCGACGATGGGCTCCATGTTGGCGATGGACAGCGCATGGAACGTGATGACCTCATCGATACGGTTGAGGAACTCGGGGCGGAAGGTGTTGCGAAGCGCATCGTTGATCTTGTTGGACAGCTCCGCCAAGCTCTTCGCCGCCGTTTCCACATCGCCCTTCATGACGTTTTCCATGACGTCGCCCATGGTCTCCTTCTGAGCGTTCGCGCTTTCGTATTCGCGAATTGCCTGGGAGCCGATGTTGCTGGTCATGATGATGATGGCGTTCTTAAACGACACCAAGCGACCCTGGCCGTCTGTCAAGCGGCCGTCATCGAGCACCTGCAGCAAGATATTGAAGACGTCGGGGTGAGCCTTCTCCACCTCATCGAGCAGGATGACGCTGTACGGACGACGACGCACGGCTTCGGTAAGCTGACCGCCCTCGTCGTAACCGACGTATCCCGGAGGGGCGCCGATCAGGCGCTGCACGCTGAACTTCTCCATGTACTCGGACATGTCGATGCGCACCATGGCCTTCTCGCTGTCGAACAGGTATTCCGCCAGCGCCTTCGCCAGCTCGGTTTTGCCCACGCCAGTGGGGCCGAGGAACAGGAAGCTGCCGATGGGCTTGTTCGGGTCGGACAGGCCCGCACGGTTGCGGCGGATGGCGCCGGCAACCGCCGAGACGGCCTCATCCTGACCGATGACGCGCTCATGCAGCTTGTCCTCGAGATCGACGAGCTTCTCCATCTCGCCCTGCATCATCTTGGACACGGGAATGCCGGTCCAGGTGGACACCACCTCGGCGATCTCCTCCTGCGACACCTCCTCCTTAAGGATGGCACCGTCTTCCTGCTTGTCGTTCAGCGCCTGCTCGGCCTGCTCCAGCTTACGCTGCAGCTCGGGGATGCGGCCGTAGCGGATCTCGGAGGCCTTCACCAGGTCGCCTTCGCGGGTTGCGCGCTCCTCTTCGGTTTGCGCAGCTTCGAGGTCGGCCTTGAGCGTTTGGACGTCCTCGATGACGTCCTTTTCGTTCTGCCACTCGGCCTTGCGCTTCGACAAGGAGTCTTTCGCGTCGGCGATTTCCTTGCGCAGATGCTCAAGGCGTTCGCGGCTGACCTCGTCCGTCTCCTTCATAAGCGCCTGCTCCTCGATCTGCATCTGGGTGAGCTTACGCTCCGCCAGATCGACCTCCTCGGGCATGCTGTCGATCTCGATGCGCAGACGGCTGGCGGCCTCGTCCATGAGGTCGATGGCCTTGTCGGGCAGGAAACGATCGGAGATGTAGCGGTTCGACAGCTCCGCGCAGGCGACGATGGCGGCATCGGTGATGCGCACGCCATGATGGATCTCGTACTTCTCCTTCAGGCCGCGAAGGATGGCGATGGTGTCCTCGACCGTGGGCTCGCTGACCATGACCGTCTGGAAACGACGCTCAAGGGCGGCATCCTTTTCGATGTACTTGCGATACTCGTCGAGCGTGGTTGCGCCGATGGCATGCAGCTCGCCACGCGCCAGGGCAGGCTTGAGCATGTTGCCCGCATCCATGGAGCTATCGCCCGTGGAACCGGCGCCAACGATGGTGTGCAGCTCGTCGATGAACAGGATGATCTGGCCGTTCGACTCCTTGACCTCGCGCAGAACCGCCTTCAAGCGGTCCTCGAACTCGCCGCGGTACTTAGCGCCTGCGACCATGGCGCCCAGGTCGAGCGCAATGACGTCGTGATCCTTCAAGCCGGACGGGACATCGCCGGCGACGATGCGCTGCGCCAGGCCTTCGACGATGGCGGTTTTGCCGACGCCGGGCTCGCCGATGAGCACGGGGTTGTTCTTCGTACGGCGGCTGAGCACCTGGATGGTGCGGCGAATCTCCTCGGAACGGCCGATGACCGGGTCGAGCTTGCCTTCACGCGCCTTCTGCGTGAGGTTCTGGCCGTACTGGTTCAAGGCGTCGAGCTCAGGCTTGCTTTGCTGATCGGTGACGCGGGTGGAACCGCGCAGGGAGCTGTACGCCTCCTCAACGGTTTTCCCCGTGATGCCGAGGCCGTTGAGCACGCGGCCGGCGTCGCCCTTGTCCTGAGCCAATGCGATGAGCAGGTGCTCGGTGGTTGCGTAGCTGTCGCCCATGCGCTCC
Organism: Eggerthella sp. AM16-19; assembly: GCF_003474385.1. Lineage (NCBI taxonomy): Bacteria > Bacillati > Actinomycetota > Coriobacteriia > Eggerthellales > Eggerthellaceae > Eggerthella > Eggerthella sp. AM16-19. Next base: position 81,974 of record NZ_QUCY01000009.1, on the reverse strand, counting down.
GCCGCCTTCACGGCATTGTCGATGACCTTCATAAGGTTGTTGCTGGGCATGGCCATAGGCATGGTGGAGCCGCTGGCCTTCGGCATGGCGGCGATGGCGGCGTCGACGTTTTGCGACAGCTGCGCCGGATCGGCGCCGATACGCTTGATGATGGCGGACAGATTGTTCTCCGATGCGTCCAGCATGGCCTTGAGCAAGTGAATGGGCTCGATGGTGCTGGATTGCGCATCGCCGGCAACGCCCATCGAAGCCTGGAAGGCCTCTTGAGCGGTAACGGCAAGTTTATCTAATCTCATGCGAACCTCCTTTGAATCGGTTCAACGCATTTGTTTACAAAAGCGAGCTGGGACGACGAACGACGATCGCCGTAGGCGACCGCACGAGGGAGTTCACGCTTTCGCGCGTTTCCAGCTCGTGCACGCGATCGGCAAGGCGGCGAACCCGTTTGTGCAGGTCGTCGATCTCCTGATCGCGATCGACCAGACGGCCCCGCAGATCGAGGATGCGGATGACCCCGGCAAGGTTGATGCCCTCGCCGGTGAGCTCGTTGATAAGGGACAAGCGCTCGATATCCGCCTGCGAGTACATGCGGGTATTGCCGCTGGTGCGCTGGGGCGTAACCAAGCCCTTCTGCTCGTATGCTCGAAGGGTTTGAGGATGCACGCCTGCCAGCTCGGCCGCTACACCGATCATGTACAGGGGCCGGTTGCGATCGTTCCATTCGGGCATGCTTACCAGCTCCTCACGTCATCGGGCGACGCCTCCAAGAACGCCTCCATGGCCTTTTGCTGCTGCGGGTTCATGGACTTGGGAACCTGCACTTTGATAGTGATCTTCAGGTCGCCGTTGCCGGAGCCCTTCACCTTCGGCGCCCCCTTGCCACGAACCGACATGACCGTTTGGTCTTGGGTTCCGGCAGGCACCTTCACGCGCACCTTCGTGCCGTCGGGAGCAGGCACGACCACGCTGGCACCCAACGCGGCTTCCGCCACGTTGACGGGCACATCGATGAGCACATCGGCCCCATCCCGCTTAAAGTACGGATGGTTCTGGATGCGGGTGGTGACCAGCAAATCGCCAGCTTCACCGCCCGACTCGCCGGGCGCGCCCTTGCCGCGGAAGCGCAAACGTCCGCCGTCGACAGCGCCCGCAGGAACCTTGACGGTGAGCATTTCCGAATCGGCGCGACCGGGCACGCGAACGGTGACGCGCTTTTCCGTACCGGAAAACGCCTCTTCGAACGTGACATTCAGCGTGACGTTCATGTCCTGACCCTTGCGCGGACGCGGCTGGCGCCCTGCAAAGCCGCTGGCGCCGGCACCGTTGAAATCCCAGTTCGAGCCGAACGCGCCCTCACCGCGGCGGATGCTTTCGAGGATATCGGCCCAGCTGCCGAAACCGCCTGCACCGGCGCCGCCGAAGATGTCCTCGACGTTCACGGAGCCACCGCCCCATCCTCGGGGAATCTGATTCTCGTTCGCCGTGCCATATTGGTCGTACAGCTTGCGCTTCTTATCGTCTGACAAGACCTCGTAAGCTTCGTTGATCTCCTTGAACTTGGCCTCGCTGCCACCCGCATCGGGGTGGTACTTGCGCGCTAGTTTGCGGAACGCCTTCTTGATCTCGTCGGTGGTCGCCGTGCGCGGAACGCCCAGCGTTTTATAGTAATCCGGAGTAGCCGGCATGCGCTCCACCTTCCTTTCTTAAGTAAGCACGAGGGCGGACCATACCGCCCGCCCTCGCAAAAGCTATCTATTCGTCTTCGCTCTCGGGCTTGGGCCTCTTCGGACCGCCCGTGGTGACGGTGACCATTGCGGCTCGGAGAACCTTCGTCCCCATCTTGTAGCCCTTCTGGTACACCTCATGCACCGTCTCGTCCGGCACGGACGCATCGTCGACCGTGGCGACCGCCTGGCACTCAAGCGCATCGAAAGCCTGGCCGGCAGGGTTGATGACCTGCACGCCACCGGTTTCCAGCACGTTCACGAACTTGCTGTGCACGGCCTTCACGCCGTCGATCAAGCCGGCCTCGCCGTTCTTCTCGGCGTAGTCGATGGTGCGCTCGAAATCGTCGATGACGGGCAGCAGCTTCTCGACCAGCTTCTCACCGGCGCGGAGGCGCTCCTGCTCGCGCTGCTCCGCCGTACGACGACGGTACGTATCCCATTCGGCATGCAGGCGCAAATACTTGTCCTGCCAGTCCTTCGCCTCGGCCTGGGCCTTCTCCACCAGCTCGTCGTTGGTGGGAGCCTCTTCGGCCTGGGCCTCGAGCACTTCCTCGGCCTCCGCGACCGTATCGGATGCGGTGGGATCCGCCTCGGGGGCGGCGCCGCCCTGCTGGGCGGCGCCTTCCTGCTTCACGTCGGACGCTTCGTCCTGGATGGGAATCTGGGTGCCCTGATCCTGCGTTGCGCGCTCAGGCTCGGGCGTGCTCTGCATCGTCATGGCGCTTACTTCCCTTCTTTGTCGTCGACGACCTCGTAGTCGGCCTCGATGGGGCCGTCATCGGACTGAGCGCCCGCTGCGGCACCGGCCGCCTGATCGGCGCCCTGCTGGCTATATGCGACCTCGGCCAGCTTGTAACCCGCCTGCTGCAGCTTCTCGGTGGCAGCCTTGATGGCCTCGATATCGGAGCCGGCCAGAGCCGTCTTCGCCTCGTTGATGGCCTCCTCGGCGGCGGACTTGGAGTCCGCAGGCACCTTGTCGCCCAACTCGTTCAGGGTCTGCTCGGTGGCGTTGACCAGCGCATCGCAGTTGTTGCGGGTCTCGACCTCTTCCTTGTGCTTCTTGTCCTCCTCGGCATGAGCCTCGGCATCCTTGACCATGCGGTCGACTTCCTCGTCGTTCAGAGCCGTGGAGCCGCTGATGGTGATCTGCTGCTGCTTGCCGGTGCCCAGGTCCTTAGCGGAAACGTTCACGATGCCGTTGGCGTCGATGTCGAACGTGACCTCGATCTGCGGCACGCCGCGGCGGGCAGCCGGGATGCCGGTCAGCTGGAACTTGCCCAGCGTCTTGTTATCCTTGGCCATCTGTCGCTCGCCCTGCAGCACGTGGATCTCAACGGAGGTCTGGTTGTCAGCTGCGGTGGAGTACACCTCAGTCTTGCGGGTGGGGATGGTGGTGTTGCGGTCGATCATCTTCGTCATGATGCCGCCCATGGTCTCCACGCCCAGGGACAGGGGCGTGACGTCCAGCAGCAGGATGCCCTCGACGTCGCCGGCGAGCACGCCGCCCTGAACGGCAGCGCCCATGGCCACGACCTCATCGGGGTTCACGGACATGTTCGGCTGCTTGCCGGTCATGCGCTTCACCAGCTCCTGCACGGCGGGCATACGGGTGGAGCCGCCGACGAGGATGACCTCGTCGATGTCGCCCTGGGACATGCCGGCATCGCGCAGCGCCTGCTCAACAGGCTTGCGGCAACGGTCCAGAAGGTCCTTGGTGATGGACTCGAACTCAGCGCGGGTAAGCGTGTAGTCCAGGTGCTTCGGGCCGGTGGCGTCAGCGGTGATGAACGGCAGGTTGATGTTGGCCTGCGTGGTGCTGGACAGCTCCATCTTGGCCTTCTCGGCAGCTTCCTTCAGACGCTGCAGGGCCATCTTGTCCTTGCGCAGGTCGATGCCGCCGTTATCCTTTGCGAACTTGTCAGCCAGCCAATCGATGACGCGATGATCCCAGTCATCGCCGCCCAGCTGGTTGTCACCTGCGGTAGCGGCAACCTCGAAGACGCCGTCGCCGAGCTCCAGGATGGACACGTCGAACGTGCCGCCGCCCAGGTCGAACACGAGGATCTTCTCATCCTTGTTCGTCTTGTCGAGGCCGTATGCCAGAGCAGCTGCCGTAGGCTCGTTGATGATGCGCAGGACCTCGAGGCCGGCGATCTTGCCAGCGTCCTTGGTGGCCTGACGCTGAGCGTCGTTGAAGTATGCCGGGACGGTGATGACGGCCTGCGTGATGGGCGAGCCGACCTGCTTCTCGGCATCGTTCTTCAACTTCTGCAGGACCATTGCGGAGATTTCCTCGGGCGTGTAGTCCTTACCGTCGATGTCGACGACGGTGCGGCCGTCCTTGCCTGCCTGCACCTTGTAGCTGACCTTCGCCTGCTCTGCCTGGGTTTCGGCGAAGGAGCGGCCGATGAAGCGCTTGACGGAGGAGACGGTGTTCTCAGGGTTGGTGACGGCCTGGTTCTTAGCGGCCTTGCCGACCACGCGCTCGCCGTCCTTGCGGAAGCCCTCGACGGACGGAGTGGTGCGGTCGCCCTCGGCGTTCACGAGGATCTCGGGCTCGGATCCCTCCATGACGGCCATGGCGGAGTTGGTGGTGCCAAGGTCGATACCCAGAATCTTGCTCATATGATTGCTTCCTCTCACTTGGAGTTATGTAACCGAAATCAGGTACTGCGGCTAGGCTCTAAGGGCTTAGCCTTTTTCCAACGATTCGTACTATAAAATCTAAGTCTGAGCATGTCAAGTTATTTACGAAATATAACTTTACGTTTTGTCAACACCAAAATGTCAGATGGGTTGATATTTCTCTATCAAGCTTTTGAACTGGGAAAACAATATCCTCTTCCGAAAAATGGCGCCCATACCGGCACAGAATCGCGGCTTGATCGCGAATGTAATGCAACTTGCAAGATCTCAGTCGCTATGCAATAGATTCCCAAAGGGCGTTTGGCACAAGACCCCCACGCCCGCTCAAACGCAGGCGCCGGAGACGCCCTTCCGTCTTCGCAACGCACGTTTCGGCCGTCGGACGCAGAAGGTCGAGCCCGCCTTGCAGCTCGGCCCAACCCTCCCGTATCGAACCCCCATACGCAACGAGGCCCTTGCCTATATATAGGCAAGGGCCTCGTTCAGTGCGATCAACGACAGAGGTTACTCTTCGACGACCTCGGGGATGGCGCCCATGGGGCACTCCTCGACGCAGTCGCCGCAAGCGATGCAGTTCTCCTCGTTCACAGCCTCGACAACGCCACCGTTGACCTCCAGGACCTCCTGCGGGCAGGCGTCAACGCAAATGCCGCAGCCGATGCACTCGTCAGCCACAATAACCGGATGTGCCATGGTAACTCCTTCTCGTCTATAAGCCCCGGCGAAATGCTACCGGGTCATACCCCAATTAAGCAATGCAGGCACAATACCACTACTGCCGATGATTGCAATACGAATCAGGAAAATACCCGGGGAGCGGTTACGACGGCGCTTTCGCAACGACGTTTAACCCGTGCGTCGCATCAAGCTTGACGCCTAATCCGCCAACCGAACACGCAAAAAGCCCCACTTCCCGAGGAGAAGCGGGGCCAAGCCGACCGGTTGTCGTCCAGACGCGTCTAGCAGATGCGCGGCAGCTGCTCGCCCACCAGCATATCCAGGATGCGCGTTCCACCGAAGGCCGTGCGCAGGAAGACCTTCGAGCCGCGCTCAGGCTGCGCTTCGGACACTTCGCCGATGATAGCGGCATCAGCGCCGTACTTGTTCGCGCGCATGGCCGCAAGCGCCGCGTCGGCGTCCTCGGGGGCGACGACGCATACCATCTTGCCCTCGTTGGCCACCTGCAGCACATCATAGCCGAGCATGTCGCACGCGCCTTGCACGGCGGGCTTCACGGGGACGGCATCCTCCTCTACCGTGATGTCGGTACCGGATTGCGCCGCCAACTCGTTGAGCGTGGAGGCAAGGCCGCCGCGCGTGGGATCGCGGAAGCAACGCGCGCCCGGTGCCGCCGCCAGCACCTCGGCGATGAGGTGGTTCAGGGGCGCAGCGTCGCTTTGCAGATCGGCTTTGAACGACAGCGACTCGCGGCAGCTCATGATGGTGATGCCGTGATCGCCCAGCGTGCCGCTGACCAGCACCTTGTCGCCCGGCTTGCACTGCGCACCGCCCAGGTTCACCCCCTCGCGCAGCGTGCCGATGCCCGCGGTGTTGATGTACACGCCGTCGCCATGCCCGCGGTTTACCACCTTGGTATCGCCCGTGACCAGATGCACGCCGGCCTCCTTGGCCACTTCGGCCATGCTAGCGCAAATGCGCTTGAGGTCCTCGATGGGGAAGCCCTCTTCCAACACGAAGCCGCAGCTCAGGTAGCGCGGGGTGGCGCCGCTGGTAGCGACGTCGTTCACCGTGCCGCATACGGCCAAACGGCCGATATCGCCGCCCGGGAAGAAGTGCGGCGTGACCACGAAGCTGTCCGTGGAAAACGCCAGGCGCTCGCCTTGCGCCGGTGCGGGCAGCACTGCCGCGTCATCGCCGCGCAAAAGCTCTTCTCCTGCATAGGCGGCGAAGAACACCTCGTCGATGATGCGCTTCATCATAGTGCCGCCGCTGCCATGGCCGAGCATGACCGTAGTATCCATTGCATTGCTCCTTATAAATGTGAACGGCCGCACGGCGTTCGATCCGCACGGCCGATGATCGCTTAATGGTGTTCGTGGTGATGTTCGGCGACGGTGAGCACGAGCTTGCCGTTTTGCACGCCCTTGGTTCCGAGGATCAAGTTCGCGATGCTCTGGACCAGCTCCGTATGGCCGCGCAGCACGATGACCTCCAAGCACATGTGCTCATCCAGATGCACGTGCATGGACGACACGATGTTGCCGAAGTACTCGTGCTGGATGGCATGCAGCTTTTCCTGCAGGTCGTTTGCGTGGTGGTCGAACACGATGGTCAACGACCCCGCAACCTCGACGCCGGGCATCGAGCACTCGTCCTCGACCAGCGCATCGCGGACCAGGTCGCGCACCACTTCGCTGCGGTTCTTCGCCAGCCCCCGTCGCGATACCAGGCGATCGAAGCTTACCAGCAGGTCCTCAGGCATGGCGACCGAGAACCGCATCAGGTCGTTCGCCATACCGGGCTACACCAGCTCGACCGTAACGCCGCCGGCGGCCTCCGCATCGTCTTCCAGCGCATCCTTCGCCTCGTCGAGCAGCGCGCGCACATCGTCGATGAGCGCCTGCGCCTCGTGCAGCTTCTTGGAAACATTCTCATAGCCGGCGTCGCCCGCCTTGTGACCCAGCGTGTGGGCCCAACGGCGCTCGAGCTTCAAATGGTCGTCGATCTGCTCGATCATCATCTCGAACTGACCGGTGTTGATGCCGTTAGTGCACATAACGTCCTCCTTTGTTTCCGCGACGATGGCTCCACACCGTTCGCGGCTATTTGCGTTCTTGGTATGATTCGGTTATACGGCGAACGCGTTTCAAGGGCAAGAGTGGGTGTGAAAAAAACCATGAGCGGTAACAAATACGAGGTCGCATTGGACGAAACCTGGGAGCTGTTCGGTCAGCACATGAGCGGCACCCGCGCCGGGCTGTGCTGCGTCATCAGCTCCGAACCGCTTTCGGAGGCTGCTGAAAAAGCGCTGAACAGTTCATTGGCAGCTTTGGGGTACGGGCATGACGCGTGCACATTCGTCGCGCCCGGCGACCTTGACCAGCAGGCCCTGTTCGTTCTGATCGAGGGCTTGGACCCGATCTGCATCGTAGCCGCGGACGGCAAAAGCGCCGCGCTCCTCGGGCAAGCGTACCACCTTGTCGTTCCCTCCGGGAAGGCAACCCGCCTGCTTGGCCGCACCGCCGTATCCTTCCTAGACTTCGGGTCCCTTTTACAAACGCCCCAGGATAAGCAAATCGCCTGGGCTTTGCTGAAAAAGCTGCCGAAATTCGGGGACAAGCGGGGATGATCGCGCCAGGTGATTGCGCAAACCGCAAATCAATGGTCGCCTAGCATTTACTTCATCGGAGCCTCGGAACGCAGCCGGCACCCCCCGCTTCGATATCCCCAAGAATGACGAAAGGCCGCGGGGGAGGCGGCCTTTCGTCAGACGAGCGAAACGAGGGGGAGGAGATATCGAGAAGCGTTATCTCCAACTGAGAACAGAATAGCGGCATATTTGTTCTAGGTCAAGAATAATCTTTGAACTCGTTCTGAACGGCGGCTTATCAGCCACGAGCGCTGCCGCTGTCTTCGACACGCTCATACGCGCGTGTTGCTTTCGAACTCTTTACCCGTAAGAGACCGCCGGACTGCTACCATGAAGCACATGAGAACGCGCTTGCGCGTACAGGGAAGACCTGCTCAAAGGATAAGGAGCTTTCATGGCAAACAAAGGACTGGCGAAAGACCAGAAGGACCTGAGCATCCTGGTCACGGGCGGTGCCGGATTCATCGGCAGCCATACCTGCGTCGAACTGATCCAGCGAGGCTACAGCGTGGTCATCGTGGACGACCTGAGCAATTCCAGCCAGATCGCCGTCGACCGCATCCGCAAGATCTGCGGCATCGACGCCGACGACGCCCAGCTGCGTTTCTACAAGCAGAACATCTTGGACCGAGAAGCGCTTGACGCCATCTTCGCCGAAAACGACGTTGACGCCATCATCCACTTCGCCGGCTTCAAGGCGGTTGGCGAAAGCGTGCAGAAGCCGCTGGAGTACTACTGGAACAACATCGCCGGCACGCTGGTTCTGTGCGATGTGGCGCGTAACCACGGCGTGAAGAACATCGTGTTCTCCAGCAGCGCGACGGTGTACGGCGAGCCCGAGTTCATCCCGATCACCGAGGAGTGCCCCAAGCACGACTGCACCAACCCCTACGGATGGACCAAGAGCATGCTCGAGCAGGTGCTCACCGACCTGTACGTGGGCGACAACGAGTGGAACGTCGTGCTGCTGCGTTACTTCAACCCCATCGGCGCGCATGAGAGCGGCCTGATCGGCGAGGACCCGAAGGGCATCCCGAACAACCTGCTGCCCTACGTCGCGCAGGTTGCCGTGGGCAAGCTGGAGTGCGTCGGCGTGTTCGGCGACGACTACGACACCCCGGACGGCACGGGCGTGCGCGACTACATCCACGTGGTCGACCTGGCCCGCGGACATGTGGCAGCGCTTGAATGGATGGGCGGCAAAGTGGGCACCGGCAAGGCGCTGGGCCTTGGGTCGCTGGAAGGTGAAGCAGCCGCCGACGGCAGCCGCCGCGGCGTGGGCATCTTCAACCTTGGCACCGGCAAGGGCTCGAGCGTGCTCGATGTCGTGCACGCGTTCGAGAAAGCCTGCGGCCACGAGATCCCCTACCAGATCAAGCCGCGCCGCGCCGGCGACGTTGCCACCAACTACGCCGCTTGCGACAAGGCGCGCACCGAGCTGGGCTGGGTCGCCGAGTACGACCTTGACCGCATGTGCGCCGACAGCTGGCGTTGGCAGTCCATGAACCCCGACGGATACGCCACCGAGCAGTAACCCGTTATCCATTGTTGAACGCACAAGGGCTCGCAATCCCATTTGGATTGCGAGCCCTTTTCGTTGAGAAGAAAAAGGGACACGGCTTTAAGTCGCGTCCCTTTGAAGATCATAGAAAGCGCTAGTAGGCAGAGCCCACGCCGGTTCCCGCTGCATAGCCGCCGGTTCCTGCACCTGTTGCGTAGCCGCCCGTGCTGGACGAGCCAGCAGAACCGCCGGTGGATGCCGCTCCGGAATAGCCCGTTTCGGCACCGTATGCGTTGGAGGATGCATCGGCATAGCCGCCCGTGGCGCCGCCCGTTGCACCGCCGTAGTAGGACGAAGAGCCGGTTCCACTTGCGGAGTAGCCGCTGCTATAGGCGGATGCGCCGCCCGTATCGTAGTCGTTGCCGGCATACATCCCGCTACCCGTAGCGGTACCGCCCGTGGAGGAGCCGCCCGCAGAGGACCCAGCGCCATATTTCTGCGCAAGCTTGCTGGTGGAGCCGGTGATGCCGCTGGGATCGCCGCCCTGGTCGACGACCTTCATCATCTCGGTGACCTTGTCCTCATCGGCGAACACATAGGAAACGCCGTCGACATAACCGGTGATAGAGGGCAACATGGCGGAATACATGAGCAGATCGCCGTCATCTTTGAACTGCTGCGCCAGCGAGATGATGTCGTTGACCTTCATGTCGGTGGTAACGCACTTCGCCGCAGCCTGGATAACGCCGGGCAGCTCGGTGACGGGCAGGGCCAGCACCTTGTCCACAAGAGCCTGGATAAGCTTGCGCTGGTTAGCCGTACGCGTGAAGTCGCCGTCGACGTAGGCGCGGCTACGCGCGAACACCAGGGCCTGCTCACCGTTAAGGTGCTGCTCGCCAGCCTCGATGATGATGCGCGGGTTCTCGGGATGATCGGTGGTATTGTCGGCATCGGTATCATCGATGCGCTCATCGACCATGACGTCGACGCCTCCAACGGCGTCGACCAGGCTGACCAGCTCCTCGAAGTTAACTTCGGCATAATGCGAGATGCTGACGCCGGTGAGCTGGGTTGCCTCGCGGATGGTCGCTGCAGCGCCGCCGTAGTTGTACGCGGCGTTGAACTTGTTCGTGCCATAGCCATCGATATCGATCATGGTGTCGCGGGGAATGGACACGAGCGTTGCCTGGTTGGAAGTCGGGTCGACGCGCACGACGATATTCGTGTCGGAACGTGCGCCGCCTTCGTCATCGCCCTCGCGCTTATCCGATCCGATCAGCATCATGTAGAACGGCTCGTTGAAGCTGGAGTTAACCAACTGCTCGTTGATGCTCTCCAACTCCTCGGACGTTTTACCGCCCGTATTCAGCTGGCTGTTCACGTTGTTGTACCAAACGGCGAACGCGGTTCCGCATCCGATAAGGGCGACGATCAGCGCGCAGCACACGCCAAGGGCGATCTTCTTGCCCTTGGAAGACTTGCGCGAACGCTGCGCCGAATACTGCGGGTTCGAACGCGAATACTGCGACGCGCCCGCCTGATTGCGAAACGCGTTGTTTGCGCCAGGACCTTGGGAGCCGGGAGTGAACGCCGGACGGTAGCCGGCGGGCACCTGGGAAGCTAGCGGATCGTTCGCTTGGGGACGGCGGTTCTTTTTGAATGCCATGCAAGATCTCCTCACAGCAGTCCGTTCGGGCCTGCGTTACCTTCTTCCGCACCGCACAGATTCCATGCGGCTCCCCACCGGCATGGTGCCTACGCTACCCGATTTCAACTTTCCTTCAGCGGCTTGGCGAACGCTCACAACCGTGCACCAGGCCCCAATTAATCATCGTGCATTGTATCATCCCAGATTGGCAACCATAAAAATGGCATGCGACGGAAACAGGGTGTTCACGGGAGCTCGCCCTATCCCGCTCCTATATTTAGGTTGCAGCGCGGCTTTTCTTGAAAAATACCCCCGGAACGTAACCGCTGGGTTACGGCATTGCGTAATCATGCCGTTACGCTCGATGCATGCAGACTTCCGTCCCACATATCGATGAGCTGGCGACTACACCGAACGACGAGCCGAAGATGGCCGTCACACTCGGACGTAACGTGAAGCGTCTTCGTGAACGGGGCCGAATCAACAAGACCTGCTTCGCGGCCATGGTCGGCATCGGCCGGCCGCAGCTCAACAAGATCGAGAAAGGCACGGCGAACGTTCGCCTTTCGATGGTCGAGGAGCTTGCGGATGCGCTTGAGACCACGCCGGAGAAGCTGCTGTTCGAGCAGTTCGATCCGACAAGCATCGCCATCCCGCGCAAAGCCCCCGATTGGCAGTTCGATCCGTATTCATGAACCAACGCGATCGCATTCATAATGCCTAGGTGTGGGGAATTTCGCATGCGTTCACCATTCCCTACCCCCATTCGCGCGTTTTAGGCTATAATGCCGACACGGTATAGCAGGAGCGCCTACCAAGCATGCGGGTGTCGCCAAGTGGTAAGGCACGAGCTTCCCAAGCTGGTATCACGGTGAAGCATTGCGAAACACGTGAAATGTGCTTTCGCTAAATCCCCAGTTCAGAATATGCTTTTTTGAAACCTCTGAACGTCTTCGATTTCCTTCTCGATTTCTGCAACCCCGAATTTTCCAGTACGCTTCCAGTATTTGCGAAACGTACGACTCATTCGCACATTCATTGAATGGGTTGCCTGACCTCCACGACGTGGCACATGCCACAAGAATGGAGGCGCATCATGACGTGCAAAACAATAGCGGTAGCGAATCAAAAAGGAGGGACAGGAAAGACCGCCACAACGCTCAGTCTCGGCATTGCTTTAGCTAAGCTCGATAAGCGTGTGTTGCTGGTGGACACGGATCCCCAAGGAGATCTGACCAAATCGCTCGGCTGGTCAAACCCCGATTCTTTAGAGATCACCGTCGCCAATCACATCCAGGCGGTTATTGACGGCATAGATCTGCAGGCCAAGGAAGGAATACTCAGCCACAAAGAGGGCATCGACCTAATGCCTGCCAACATCGATCTTGCCAGCATGGAGATGGGCATCTTCATGGCGATGTCGCGTGAGCAGATTCTCAACACCTGGCTTTCCTGCATCAAGGATAGCTACGATTACGTCCTTATCGATTGCGCGCCGACGCTCGGCATCTTGCCCGTGAATGCGTTCGTCGCATCAGACAGCGTGCTCATTCCGGTCTCGGCTGAATTCTTACCGGCATCCGCTATGACCGAGCTCCTGAAGACAATCAACAGGGTGAAGCGGCAGATCAACCCCTCTCTTGATGTCGAAGGGATACTGATCACGCTCTTCGACACCAGAAACAACCTTGCCCGCGAGGTGGAACAGACCATCCGCAGCCAATACGGGGATACCTATCGCGTATTCGATTCAATCATCCCCCGAGCCGTATCAGCCGCAGAAACACCTGCCGTCGGCGTAAGCATCTTCGCTTATGACAAACGAGGCAAAGTTGCTACCGCCTTCACCAGCCTTGCGGATGAGGTGGTCTGCAATGGCTAAGAAGAGAGTGAACATTAGCCTTCCATCAGTAGACGAGCTCTTCACCTCGCAGGTCGAGCGAGACTCGAAGGGAAGCAGCGTCATCCAATTGCTGCCGGTCGCCTCGATCATACCTTTTCCCAACCATCCCTTCGGCGTGCGTGACGATCAGGATATGGAACAGCTCGTCGAGAGCATTCAGGAGCACGGCATCCTATCGCCCCTGACTGTGCGAGCTGCAAGCGATGGGGCGTTCGAACTCATAAGCGGTCACAGAAGAAAGCATGCAGCCGAGATAGCGGGGCTGGTCGATGTGCCGTGCATCGTAAAGGACCTCACCGACGATGAGGCCGTCATCGCAATGGTGGATTCGAATCTGCAAAGGGAGACCATCCTGCCGAGCGAACGGGCATTCGCTTATTCGATGCGCCTTGAGGCTATGAAGCATCAAGGGAAACGCTCCGATTTAACTTCTGCGCAAGTTGCGCAGAAGTTGGACGGCAGGTGGTCACGGGATATCCTCGCTGAAGAGCTGGGCGTTAGCAAGGATATGATCCGGCGCTACATCCGCCTTACCAATCTTATTCCAGAACTGCTTGCTCTCGTAGATGCGGGTCGCATGAAGATGCAGCCCGCGATAGCGATCAGCTACCTCAAAGAAGACGAGCAGCAATGGCTCCTCGAAGCGATAGGCTCTCAAGCCTGCACGCCGTCCCATGCCCAAGCAGTCAAGATGCGCCGCTATTCCGAAGACGGAACCCTAACGGCAGCGCTTGTCCACTCCATTATGGAAGAGGAAAAACCCAATCAGGTCGAGCAGTTCAAGATCCCAAGGAAGAGCATCTCGCGCTTCTTCAAAGAAGGCATGAGCAATATGGAGATGAGCGCGCGCATCATCAAAGCCTTGGAGCTACTTGAAGCAGCCGAGGCAAAGCGCGACTGGCTGGCCGAGGAAGAGGTGCATGATGGGTAACATGATGCACCGTGGGAAAGGATCGTTTACCCACGTCGAGAACACGGTCTTCTTCGATCACGCCCTGAGCCTCAAGGCCAAGGGAATCTACTGTCAGATTCGCTCACTTGAGAACAATCCGGAATGGGTCTTCACCATTCGCGGCTTCGCAACGCTCGTTAAGGATGGAGTGGACGCCGTGACAGCCGGGCTCAAGGAGCTGGAAAGCGCAGGTTACATAATCAGAGCGAGGCGACGAAGCGAGAACGGACGCTTCCTCAAGGCCGAGGAGGCCACATGGATCACGCTCGATGACCCGGCAATGTATGCGAACGTAGCCGCCGAATTGAAGGAGGAAGGATACGCGATCCTCTCTGACTTCAAGCGCGATCCTGCCACCAACGTGGAGTTCGAGTTGGAAAACGATTTTCCTTCTGGAGGTACGGATGGCCCCAAGAATTCCCAGCTCGGCACCAGAACGGGAAAATCCGTATCTGGAAATCCCATATCTGGGAAAACCATATCTGGGAAATCGGACCCAATAAATTACTTATCCGATAAACAGACTGATGAAGATAAACCCCTCTCTTGTCCCCCCGAGACAGAACCAGGATCAGACCGCGAAGAAGAGAAGGGTGATTTTGAAGCTTTCAGAAAGGGAGAGTTCACGGAGCCTTTCGAGGAGCTGTGCAAGATGTCCATCAAGCCGGTCTCCTCGCTCAAGTTCAAGCGCGATTGCTTCGAGGCATGGAAGCGGAAGGTCGCAGACGGCTACACACCAGAACAGATAATCCGCGCTTACGATGCCTATGCAAAGTCCTACTGGATGCGAAACGCAGATGACAAGAAGCTCGCGAAGAACCTCATTCGCTGGCTCGAAGGAGAGGGAGGGCTCGGAGCTTTTGCTGACGAGCCGATACCGCCGAGTCTTCTCGGGCATGACGGCAAGCCGCTCACCATGGAGGAGCTTGCCGATGCCGACCCGGATTTCGCACCTCTCTGGAACAAGCTCAAGAGCGCCCGCTGCGTCGTGCTCTCGCTCATGATCGCCGACACGGAAGAGCGGCCTTCACAAGAGGAGCTGGATGAGGCCTGCGACAAAGACAGACAATTCCAGCGATGCCTGGCAAAGTGCAAGGAGCGATACGAAAGGTACTTGAAGCTCTTCGAGCTATTCAACGAGAAGGGTCAGGATAGTGATTAATCGATGTTTTCGACTTCCATATAGCCATGCTTTCCGTGTCGCTTGGTGCACCCGAAGCGCATCGGCAAGCCAATCGGGAATATAATTGAGGGGTCACGCTAACTGAATACGTACACCAAATACCGGACAGAGGGGCATCTGCCGTATTGGGTATTTGGTGTACATTTCCCAACAGCGTGACAACTGAGGTGGATGCCTCTCTTTTTGAAGACAACGGCTACCATCTTTTCCAATGGTTGGAGGGAAGAAAAGGGTACATCTAGATGGCAACCGAGAAAGACTATTCGATATCCGCCAGTGCGGTCAACGCTGTGGTCGAGTCAGCCGAGAAGATAGAGGGTGCAGCCTCGTTGCTCCTTTTGCTGGAGGAGAAAGCCGGGGATGATGGCACCGTCACATCTTCGGAGCTGGCAGCCATAAGAAGCATCCTTGAAAGCTGCGCCAAAGACCTCAATAGCGCTTTCCAGGAAGTTTGATCGCTCGGCCGATCAGCCCAAACCAAGCTGATCGGCTTCTCTTCTCTTAGAACTTCCTTTTCCAGGCGTCGTATTCCTCCTGGGTGATCTCGCCAGTGATAAGGCGGTGACGGATTTCGCCCCACGCGCTTATGGCCTCAACCGCTTTCCGAAAAACCGAATACAGGAAGACCTGATCTGTTCGCCAGATCTTTCGTTCCAACGAACCCGACGCTATGCTGCGCACGCGTTAACGCAACATAGAATCTTGCCCGGGTTATTGGCTTCAAGTCTTCCGTGCGATTTAGGAGCCATTTTCGGATTGAATCGGTTGGGTATATAAGAACTCTACCGTACGTTCTTCCCTTGGATGCTCCAAAGTTTTGAGTCAAGTACTCCTCAGGAACATGAGTTTGCGCGCTATTGCGCAATACAACGGGTCGCCACCTTTCAACATATCTCCGCACATCTTCGCTCGGCACAATATGAACAGGCGGAAGCACGCTATCCTCGTCACTCAATTCTCTAATCGAACTAGCTTTTGCAAGATTAGGGTACAGACTGTTAGCGATATCAAGTATTTGCTGATTGCACCTATGACATCCTGCTAATGATTGATTATCAATACCGCATAGGCCTATCAGTCTTCGATCCTCAAGAAAACGACCTAATCCTAAATCGCGATATTTACCGTTTTTGCTGGAGTTGTTTGTATGATATGTGGCTTGGCGCTGGTCGGCAGCCATAGTAAGGCTCATGCCAGATCGGAGCATTGCCTCGACCAGCTCAAGATCATAGCCGCTAAGGTCCTGCGCTTCGTCAATGAAAAAGCTATCGTAAATGCTGCCGAGACGCGCAATGACCGCACCATGCGTTCTTTCATTAATATACAGAGCCAGCTCGGCCAATTTATCTGTATACACCCGTCCATCTGGAGTCAGATAGTGCCCAACGCTTTCCTTTTTTGTGCGCGGTGCGGATTGCTTGCTTACCAGATATATTCCAGAAACAGAATCCAATCCGAAACCCGCATGCCAAAGAAATGGCTTAACGCAATGTCGAAGCAGAAACGTAAACCAAGGCATCAGATCGATATTCTTAGGCGGCGATCCATTCATTCGCAGCAACGAAGCGCCTATTTCCTCCGTATTTTCATCCGTGTATGTCGTAAAGAGAGCTCTTCTCCCCAGCGAAGCAAGTGCACGCTTGGCAAGCATTGTGGTTTTGCCGGAACCAGCTGCAGCCTCAAACAATATGCTCTTATTGCCCCGTGTCACCGCAAACCTTCTCAATGAAATCGAGCGCTTCTTCGATATAGGGCGGAATGACAAATTGGCCTCTATACTCGAAAAAGCGCATAGCGCATTCGACTTTGTTGTTTTTCATGTGTCGCAGAGCCTCATCCCTGTCCTTGAAAGACTTGCCAAGAATTTGGTTGACTCCCTCAAGATTGTTCGCATCAAACAGCTCAGGCTCTAAAGTGTTGTAGCTGTAATTGTCGATATCCCCCTTTGGGAGGATATGCCGGGGAAAGCTCACTGCGATATCGCTCGGATATGCGACCGCGCTTTCAGGAGCAATGCTCTTATCGCCAAGGGCACGATAGCCCTCGTATTTTCTCTCGACAGACTCCAGGTCACCGTCGTTGTCGGTTACGGCGACAACTGGCTTGCCCATCGTTTCGGCAAGTTCGAAGAAGCGGAGGAAGGAGGTGCCTACAGAAACCACCTCGATTCCATCTTGTATGGGAAGCCTGCCATCGTGTTTGTCCATATACGCTTTCTGCACAACCAGCTCGTCCGAATCGCCTTCAACGAGGATGGCTCCACGGGAAAAGAGAAGCCTCAACGTGTCATAGCCGGCAATTTTGCTGAAGAACCGAGAGGTATCATCGGAAAGGCTTTTGAGTTCGCTTGTTTCGCCTTCATTGATCCAGATCAACCTATTTAGCATGAGCTTGTTGGCCACATAGCTACTGTGGGTGCTAACCAAGATCTGGTTATTGCCAGTTTTGTCCTCTATGTCCGCCAACAGCATGTTTAACCTAGCATGCGATAGGTGCCCTTCCGGTTCTTCGAGAAGAATGACATTGCTCTTCTCGCTGTCCACCTTACGAAGAGCGAGCTCAATAGCGATAATATTCTGCGAACCTGCACCCGCATTACAGAGAGGGATATCGTCCAAGTGCGCTTCTATGGAGTTTTCCCAGGCGTCTTTAGTGCCTTTGGACGCCGCAAACGAGACGCTCTTCTGCGTCAGGCTTTTCACCTTCTCACCCATTAGCCTATTTGCCTCTACGACATTCTCGTCGGCATTGAACGTACGGCGCGCTTTTCTGTGGGATTGGGCAAGGGCGATCAATTGCTCGTCTGGCAACACCTCACGCGCTGATCTCGAAATGTACGCTCTCGAACCCTGGCGCATTTGCTGGCCAGACGAGTCTATAAATGAAGATCGAAGAGGGATCTTGCGCTGAAAAACAGTGCTTCTATCGAAGCGATATCGAGTTACTTTGAAGTACTCGACTGGAAGTTCGTCCGCCTCGCTAGATCTAACATAAGACCAGAAGTCCTCCGCATACTCATCTGCATTAAGTTCAATGGCGAGACCAAGGCCGCTTTCGTTTGCGTGTAGCAGATTGAAATCACCTTGATACTCTGCAGTAGTTCCTGGTCCATCGAAAACTGCTTCAATCACGATTCTGGGAGGCTCGGGCAACCCGCCTTCACCAACCTCCTTGAAAAATTCTTGGACGCACTCTCTATTGAACAGCTCCTCGCTGATCTCCGCAGCAATTGATCGCCCTCTGTACAACGCAGTCAAGACGAGGTGGATCGCTTCTAGCAAGGTGCTCTTACCAACATCATTGTCCCCTGCGAGGATATTCAAGCCATCCCCTAACTGGAGTTCAAAGCGTCTGAATACCTTGAATTCGCGAATCCTTATCTTTGATACATACATAGCATTACCCTTTCAAAGGCCCATGATTATTGATCTCCGATTCAAGTTCGGATATTCCCAGCATCAAATCACCGAAGTCGGGAGCATCACCGAAGATCATGTTTCGCATGGATGCGTAATCCTGCTCGACCAGGGGCATGGAATCCTTTGGGGGCATGAGTTTCAATGTCCCGAGGACACATAGGTCGTATCGGGCGGCGTTCGACCGCCAGAAGGTCATCTTGAAGTCGACCACGCTCTTGAGGAGGCTCGCGTCGTTTAGCGCTCTCGTCTTGATATCGGAATGCGCCAGCTTGTAAAGATCGTAGTAGTGGCGGGAATACCTAGACGGAAACTTCCCGTTCATGCGGAATGCTTCCTTGTGCAAGATGGTCGCCTTCTCCCAGAACGTCCTCTCGGGAGACACTGTCAGCACGGATGTCTCCGGCTGAGCGAAGGCTTCTGGGAACTCCTCGGCAATGTAGGGGCTGATGTGCGCCACGGTCGTGGGCGTCCATGCTGCGAGCGCTCCAGTCTCCAACCGGATTTCCTGCAGAATGGAATCATCAGAGAAGGATTGCGGGTAGAAGAATCTGAGTGTTTGGGGATCATCCTCGTCGATTCGCAGCGAGGCGTTGGCAATATGCTGGCCGCCGAGATATGCCTGCATTTCCGGCATCAGCTCTTCGCGCAGAAACGACGCGGCATCCTCGTTGATCTGCCTTACGAACGCGTCCTGCTTCGTATTGCTCCTCTTCTCCCAGGGCTTATCGATTCCGTATCCCAAAAGCCTCCAGTCAAAAATGAGGTCGATGTCTTCCGAGAAGCGCTCGATGAGATTGAAACCCTTCGACAGGCTCGTCCCTCCCTTGAATGCGAACGAGTCCTTGAATGCGGATTCACCGAAGAGGTAATCGAGCGTCCAGCAGACCCAGAAATCCTTCTCGACGATAGCCGGGTGCATCCCCTTCTCTCGCGCCGCGACAATCAGCGCATCCGAGCGGTCTTTCTGCGGCAACGTCGCGAATTCACGCATGCTGTACCTTCCTTCTCTGCATATCCCTAACCGCTTCTCTTACCCATGACGTTGAGTTGCGGGTCTCCGACGCGAGCCTCTCCATCTGCGAATCGTCGAGCCGGGAGGAGATGATGTCGAGCGCGTCTTCCGTTACGCCGTCTTTGCCGAGTGCCTTCAACGCCTGGACGACGGTGGCCGCAACGGGGTTCAGCCTCGACAGGTCGCGATTGGCTGTATGCCTGAACTCGATCGTATAGGGGCCGTACTGATAGGTCCGGTACGGCCCGTCGCTCACGTAGCGCACGACCGAAGGAACTTGGGAGTCCACGCCCAGTCGATTGAGGGCCGTGTCCCCGTAGGGCGCGATGCGCCACTCGAATTTGCGGGCAAGGGCCTCCGCAATCTCATCGGGACTCGCGGGAACCGCTTTGTCCAAGAAGGCGCTTCGTCGTGGCTTGCGGTAGAGCCCCCGCATCGGACGTTCCAGCTCCCCGGCTTCCACCATCCGGGACAGCGCCTTGCGAACGGCGTCTGCCGATCCCGCCTCGGCGAAGTCGCTCGGAACGAAGACCGCTCCCGGCTTTGCCTCGGAAACCATTTCCACTATGGCTCTTTGCTCGCTCACCTAGTTGTCCTTTCTTGTCACAAGAACTATATCATTTTTGTGACATAAAGACTAGTGGTTGCTTATATCAGTTTGCATAGCCGGTGAAGAGATGGGCTTCATGCTTGAGAACGGATAACGCCCTTTGCCCAAGGGGCCAGTACTTGGTAAGGTTTAACCGGACATTTCAGAGAATTTGTGTTGCTACACAGACACGCCCCAAGGGGGTTCATTCTTTCCTTTGCCGGACGACCTTTTCTCCCACGAGGCGAACAGAAATTTATCGAACTCGAAAAACTCTGTTTCTCTATAGGGATATTGTCTGTCGTAGTTCCCTATGTTTGTTATCAAAGGATTGTTTGCTGTCCTTAAGTCGTATTCTTTGTATTTCAATGATGGAAGCAGCTGTTTGAATACGAAATAGTTCAAGGGGTCATCCATCTTTATGTGCTTGATAAGTGAAGAATACTCACCATCAAAATTAACGAATAGGGCAAGGTCGATAGCGCAATAAGCAAACGCCTTGTCTGACACTCTTCTGGAAAAATACGCAACGCCATCGTATCCCACCCTTTTGCAAGCCATCATTACCGACTGGGAGATGATGTATTCGGACTTGAATGCTCTCTTATCCTCATTGACCCGATACGACGTAGCGATCATCAGCATGAGCAGCTTGAGCCAGCAATGAACCCTGCTCTCTTCGAACTCATCTAATGAACCGAAATTTCTTATCGAAACCGCTAAGTTGAAAATCTTCTGTGTTCCATCCAGTACGATAGGGGCAACATTGAATTCGATATCAGAAGGACAACCAGTTTCAATCCAGCATCCATATGACGAGTTTGTACAGTAACACGGTTCTCCGCTTTTCGTCTGGCAGGGAGTGCATAGCGTCAGCCAACAGTTTAGCGGTAATTTTCAAGCCGCCCGCGCAAAAGGTTTCTTCGTCCTCGTTGGCAAAATACTTGTCAACGGTATAAAGCTGTTTTTCCTCTTGTGGGGTTAAGGCTGAAAAGCTAACTTCGTTGCGTTCACGCTTTTTGCTTTCCCGTAGAGCGTCAATCAGTTCATTGCGCAAAGTATGTTTACAGTACGCATTAAACTCACATCTCGTTTGCCATTCAAATTGTGCAGGGTTCATTTTCTCACCCCCTTTCGTTCCCGGGGGCGGGTTGGTGTTCCCCTTTCGGCTGCCCTCCACGGAAGCGCCGAAATTTTGCCAACTCAAACAGCAAACTTTTTTCAAATTTTTTTGAGGACAGCAAAATGCGCCCGTCTGCAAAATGCAAACGGACGCAAAGGAATTAAAAAATGTATTTATATGATTATACAGTTCATATTCATGGGTAGAAATTTCCCCGGCGGTGGTCGGGCTTTTTTTGATATGTCAATGACCGTCGGATTTTGTCGATAGGGTATGTGCTTCATGGCGGCTACCTCCTTTTAGCCGCCGCTTTTAACAGTGATACCGCGTCATTTCATTAGAAGATAAAAAGAAACGGCGGCTTTGGTTTTTCAAAGCTGCTGCGGAAATCAAAGAACGACAAGCAACAGTTCTGATTTTGCTCCAATATGGTTATTGGGGGCACAAATTAAATCAAAAAAGAGCCGATAACAGCAGTATTTCAAATTGCATATTATCGGCTCTGCGTCTGTGCGTCTGGCTCTTTTAATTAAATTATTTTTGTTGTTTTTTGGCTTTATTATATGTATTAGCTAACTGTCCACAAGCTGCTTTAATCTCTCTACCATGAGAAACTCTCATGGTAACTTCAAGTCCTGTTTGCTCTAATTGATGTTTGAACGCAACCATTTCTTGTTTTTGTGGTGCTCTAATTTTTGAATTACTCGTCGGGTTGTATTGCAGCACGTTAATCATAACATTTTTGCCCTTAAACCATTTTGCAAGTTGCTTTATATCTGAGGAACGGTCATTTATACCTGGTAAAAGCAAATACGCAAATACCACTTTTCGATTATGCCTTTGTGAATAGGACAATGCTTGCTTAACAACATCTTCAATAGCGTACATGTGCATATGAGGAATGATGCAGTTTCTCGCAGCCTGTGTTGCTGCATGTAAAGATATTGTCAACTGAATTTTTAGATGTTCTTCGCGCAATTTTTTTAATTGATTAACTGGACCAACTGTTGATACGGTAATGCCGTCGGTTGGAAAGTTAAGTCCATTTCTATCTCGAAGAATATGGATTGCTGCAATCAAGTTGTCGTAATTGAATAAAGGTTCTCCCATTCCCATAAAAACGATACGATTTACTTTTTGACGTATCAATATGACCTGCTGCACAATTTCAGATGGTGTTAGATTACGAACGAAACCATTGCGTCCGGACTCACAAAAAATACAGCCAACAGAACAACCAACTTGCGTACTTACGCAAACAGTCCCACCATCTCGCCGTTTAATAAAAACCGTTTCGATATACCTGTTGTCTTTCAATTCATAAACATACTTTTCAGTATCGCTACTTTTATAGACTTTTTTGTTGATATTGATAGATTTTTTTTGTGAAATGGCTGTTTATACAATTCCGCATATAAGGCTCTTGCTTTATCCTCTCCAATTACTTCCGACATTTCTTTGTAAGTAAATCCGTATGGGTCATTCAATATTTCCGTAAGTGTACTTTTAGGTAAGTGTTTCATTTAATATCCTTCCTTTTGTTTTTCAGAGTTTTTGATTATGATTTCTAATTTTTCAACATCAATGATATGTGTTAATTTACATTTAGGGCAGAAAAGAGGAAAATTTCTTAATACCGTATTATAAAATACTTGAACCCTCGTCTTTCCGTTACAAATTGGACATTTTATCCAATATTTTTGGGATTAAAATTTATGGTGAATTTAGATTATCTCTTTAGAAGTTCTTATATGTCGGTATAGCCCGTATTTCCGGGCTTTCCCGGCATTTTAGATATGGGGAGAAGTTCACATATACCTTTATAACTTCTTAGGTTTTCCCTCTCAATGGTAGTAAAAGAAGTAGTAAATCCGTCTGTGGCTATGCTGCAATCAGCCTTTCCATTTCAGCCTTTGCGGAAGCGAAAGTTGCGTGTGCGTAATAGTTCAGCGTCATGGTAATGTTGGAATGTCCCATGATATACTGTAACGCTTTCGGGTTCATGCCCGCATTGGCTAAGTTGGTGCAGAACGTATGGCGCAGGGTGTGGGGTGTCATTACTTTGGGTAAGGCTTCCTCATGGCACTTGTTGTACTTCTTCGCAAGCCCCCGGAACATGGTCGCGTAGTTCACATTTGTTTTCGGGCAGCCGTCCCGGTTGAGGAAAAGGAAATGGCTGTAACCGTCAATGGTGATCTGCTTCGCTCCCTTGCGGTTCTCCAACACGCGCCCCAACGCTTCATACACTTTTTCACTCATTGGAATTTGTCTGATACCGCTCTGCGTTTTGGGCTTCTCTATGTAGTAACCTGTTTCCGCGCTCCGTAAAAGCTGGTGGTCTACATTGATTACCCGGTTTTCAAAGTCAAGGTCGGTTTCAGTCAGTCCGCAGAGTTCGGAAATCCTAAGCCCCGTCCCCAGCAGTATGATAACCTCGTCACGGTATTTCTGATAGACGCTATCACTCTGCATAAAGGATAAAAGGCTTTCTTCCTGTTCTCCTGTGAGGGGTACTTTCGGCTCTGTGTCATCCTCGATCACGGTGTTTAGCTGGAAGTCAAAGGGGTTCTTCCTTATACAGTCGTCCTGTATCGCTGTGTAAAAAGCAGCTTTCAGAGAACGCTTGTCGTTGCTTATGGTCTTATAGGATATTCCCTTTTCTTTCATGCGCAACGCCCATTCTTTCGCGTCGGACAGCTTCACACTGTCAATGGGGCAGGAACCAAGTTTGTCCGCTTCCAGCAGCTTCATCAGCCGTTCGCGCCCCTTTGTGGTGTTGTGCCTTACATTCCCCCGGTGGCGGTTCTGCTTCGCGTAAAGCTCGCAGACGGTCATTTTCTTTCCGATTGTGTCTATCCCGTCGTCAAGGTCTTTCTGTATCTCTTTTTTCTTTTCTCTAAGGGATATGTCGTCACGCTTCCCGGCAGGGGTCTTGTCCGTAGGCACTAACTTCCAAGCATAGACAAATTGCACTTTACCAAAAGTATCGGTATATTTGTAAGCATATCTCCCGTCTTTTCTCTGGCTCTCTCCCGAACGCAAAATGCGGTTTTTATTATCACGTCTTTTCTCCGACATTGTTTTTGCTCCTTTCCGTGTCGGAAAGAGCCTTGATATGCCTACATTTATTATAGCATATTCAAGGCTCTTTTTCACTATCTTTTTCGCTAAATCGCGTCCAGTGTGTCAATGATCTTTTCAAACTGTTTCCTCTTGATCTGAATACGGTTGCCGTTTAGGAATATCCAGCCCGCCGTGGGGTTTTCCTCTGCAAGTTTGCGCAGCTTGTTTTCCCCAATGCGGAAATATTTTGACGCTTCCTCAATGGTAAGCGTGTACTTTTCCCAAATAGGCACATCAGCATTGTTCATTTCTATAAATCCCCCTTTCAAAAATGGGTAAAAGGTTAATGGTGAAAAGGGGCTGTGATCGGACGGTTAATAGCGTAACCTCACGGGAATTTCACCCCTGCATGGTTCTCATGCAGCCCTACCCATTGCCTGCGACGCTTTGAACGCTCGGACTGTGGCGGTAAGGGAGTATCATTATATATTCTGCGCTGTCGTCGCCCGCAAGCTGCTAAACTTGCTCCCCGGCGTGGTGTTGGTCGCTCGGCTGTCCCGGCGGGGAAAAGAAAACCCCGCCGGGATAGTGTCATGGCGCACCCGCCGTGTGGCTCGGCGCAAAAGGGACGTATCCGATCTGCCCTATGCTGCGCCGCCGTTATCTTGCGCCGCTTTCTTTGTCAAGGTTCAAGGACAAGAGCCAATAAGCCGCGCAAAGCAGAAAGGGGAGAATACTTTGCGCCAATGGCTTAATTGATCTTAAAATTAAGGATAGCCCGCATGAGCTTCGCTTGCAGCCGTTCCCGTAAATCCTCGTCTATGCCCCAAAAGGTGTTACCGCTTGTATCGCGGATTTTCCGCATAGACAGGTGGGCTATGTAGCTTTGATAATGCTGCAAGACAACTTTCATAGCGTCGGGGTCGCCCTTTGTCGCGGCTAAAATGACCGGGAAAGGTAATAAGCCGCGCTCGTCGTCATTAAAATTCTTCCCATTCATCAGCGCGTTCCTCCAAAAATCTTTTTAGCAGTTCAAAAGAGCTTGTCCGTCGATACCGTACTGTGCTTCGCGGTATCTTCATCAGCTCCGCGATTTCAGCGTCAGTCATTTCAAAGAAATAGCAAGGTAAAAGCTTGGATTGCCGGGAATACTGAACCTATAATTGCCGGTTTTTGCCCTTTGGCTTTTCGGCAAATGAAGCATGCTCTTTTTCGAATAAGCACAGGATGGATTACCAACCCTTCCCCTGAAGAATTGGACCTCGCTGCCAAGCGTTCCGGGGAAAGCCCTTGATCGATTTACTTTATCGACTGCAAGGGGGTTATCGCCAATATCTTGGATTAGCTCTTCTATTATTGCGTTGCATTGCGCGATATCTGCCTCGTAGTATTTTTCAAGCGCCCCAAGAATCATCTCCCTGTATTCATCTATTATGTCGATGCTCTTCTTATCTGCTCCAGCCCCTTGCGCCTGTTTAAAAAGGATGTCATACCGGCTGGATAGATCCTGCAGGTACTCGCTGTCTTTTTCAACGGCAAACGGTGCGTAAAGCTTTTTTGTGATGAAGCCGCTGTTATTAAGCCAATTCAATTTCATGCTCATATCCTTATTCTTTTGCGTCTAGAACTTCATCTTCCAGGCATCGTATTCCTCCTGGGTGATCTCGCCCGTGATGAGGCGGTGGCGCATCGCACCCCAGGCCTTTATCACGGCATCCGTCTTCTGGGCGTTCTTCGCCTTCGGGTCGATCCATAGGCCGCCGTCGCACATGTCTGGGACGAGCCCGAACTCGTCTTCGAGCTGGAGTAGTGTTCCCACCAAGTCTCTGGCGCTCTCGATCTTATGGTCTTCGAGCATCTTCGGTGACACGTCGAGGGCTCGGGCGATCTTCTTCAGCTGCTCTTCACCGGGCGTGCGTATCCCGCTCTCGTAGTGGCGGATCGCGCCCTCGGTCATGCCGACCTTCTCCGCGAGCCCCACGATGCTCAGGCCCTGCGCCTTTCGGTGCTTCCTTATGTTCTCGCCGACAGTCGCCATGCGCATCCGTCCCCTTCAAGTCTTGCCGTATCTGCCCATTATCGTACAAATCCGTACCGAACGCTGTCACAAAAGGCAGCGCGTCTCCAGCACTCGCCGAACCGCCATAATGGCTGCCCGCTCCTTCTTCCTCGTTTTCGATAGCCTACTTCCCATGCCTCCTCGCCTTGCACGATCGCCCCGCCCCGCCTCTCATCCAGGCACTCTCGCACGGAACCCGCCGTGTGCGCCGCAAGGCGCGTCCTTCCTGCGCAAAACCCGCACAAGCAGATTTCCCTTCGCAAACCTCTCGTGCAGGTTGCGGGCATGCGCCCTTTGCGAAGAAGCCCGCTTTACTCCTTGCACCGCAGGCGGAACCCGCGCACGACCCCGGATCACGAGGCGGTGGCACAGGGCGACCGCCGAAAGATTAGGAGGTCATCATGGGAAATCGGGCAGTCATCACCACGAAGGAGCGAAAGATCGGGCTGTACCTGCACTGGAACGGCGGTCGGGATACCGTCGAACCGCTTCTCAAGTACTGCGAGCTTCAAGGCTACCGTCCCCCGAGCCAGGACTGCTACGGCTGGGCGCGCATGTGCCAGGTGATGGGGAACTTCTTCGGTGGCTCCTTGTCCCTCGGCATCGGTGCCTACACCACGGATCGGCAGATGGATCCCGGAGACAACGGCGTCTACGTCATCGAGGACTGGCGCATCGCCGACCACCTGCGAACGGAGTACGACGCAGACTGGAACCCCATCGGGATGCGCTCCTTCGAGCCTTCCGAAGAGGAGGACTGGCACAAGTTCAACGAGATGCTCCACGCCTTCGACGAGGCGATGCCCGAGGGCCTGAGGCTCGGCGACTTCCTCGATGCGCCCGAGATCCCCACGTCCGAGGTTCGTTTGGGCGATAAGGTCTGGATGCGCGAGTACGAATCCGGATACGAGCTCTTCGAGGTCGTCGGCTCCGGCGCGGACGACGCGCCCAGGGGACTTGTGGGCGCTCCCTTCGTGAACCGCTACGAGCACGACGGCGATTACTCCTGGAACGGCAACAACTACATCGACTCGGACACCTGCCGGATCGCTCCCCGCGAGTGACCGGCCTTTTCGCTGCCAGCCCTGCGTGGGCTGGCAGCCGCCGCTCCGCATACAACACCACCAGAAAGGATCGCGAACATGGGATACAGAAGCGAAGTGAAGATAGTCACGACCCGCGAGGGCTACGACCAGATGTGCGAGCGCGTGGATACGCTCAGCGAGGGCTTGGGGACATCTCCCCTCATGGGCTCTTGCCGCAAGCCGGATTTCTTCGAGGAAAGCGACGGATGCGTGGTCTTCGGCTGGGACTACATCAAGTGGTACGAGGGCCTTTTCGCCGACGTGAGCAATGTCGCAGACGCGCTCAGCGAGATCGACGAGTGCGGGCTTCCCTACGAGTTCTGCCGCATCGGCGAGAGCTGGGACGACATTGAATTCCGGACGTCTTGCAACAACGACGAGCTCGCGCTGCATGTCGAGCCGTCGGTCGCCATCGAAATCGTGTGAGCGCATCGCTGGTGAGGCGTGCATGGCCCGATCGAGATTTCCCCGATGCCCTCCTGCGCGCCTCGCCCTTTCCTGCCTTATCACACGCACGCTCGCACGGAACCGCTCAGGGCTTTGGCAAGGGCCGCGATACTTTTCCCATTTCTTTTCTCGGTAGAGGCATTCTCCCAATCCTCCGAAAACAAATGCGAAAACTAGTGCGGCGAAGAACAGCCTTCGACGTGCCGCTTCGCTTTCCCCCTTGCAAAGCGCGCGAACCCGTGCGCCTCCCGTGTCACAAGGCAAGGCAAAGGGCCGAGCCTAAGACAATCAGGAGGTCATCATGAAAGAATTCATCGAGAAGTCGAACCAGGCAGCGGCAGCGTACCTTAACCGTCGTGGCTACGAGATCGTCGAGCAGCCTTGGGAGGACGACATCGACTCGCCCGTAAGCATCGTGGCGCAAGACGAAGACGCCCTCGTTTTCGTATCCGTCGCAGCCCGCAGGGACTCGGACTCGTTCCCGCCGGAGCACGTAAACGAAGAGGCACTCGAAGGGTTCGCCATCAGCTGGCTGAAGGACAGCCGTGACCACGCCACCTGCACCATCCGCTTCGACCACATCGGCCTGCTCCTCATCAGCCCGGACAGGGCGCTCATCAAGCACCACATCAACGTGATGTCCTGCAGCGATATCCCGGAGGAGGAATAGCCGACCTCCTTTCCTCCTCTTGAGGAGTCCCGCATGCGTCGCCGGGCCGATGGGCTCGGCGGCCTTCGGGGAACAATCCGCCAACCATCAGAAAGGATCACCACCATGGGACTCGATATGTATCTGACGAAGCGCAGCGCCGCCGCGAAAAACGAGCAAGACGAAATGGTCGCCTGCTGGCGCAAGGCCAACCACATCCACGGCTGGTTCGAGCGCAACGTTGCCTACGGCGAGCTTGAGAACTGCGAGCTCTACCCCGTGAGCTTCGAACAGCTGATGTCGCTCGGGATCACGTGCCAGCTCGTGAAGGCGAACCCAGAGAGCGCACCGGTGCTGCTGCCGCGCCAGGAGGGCTTCTTCTTCGGGAGCAGCGAGTACGATGACGACTACTTCATGGATGTTGACGACACTCTCGAAATCATCCGCAAAGTCTACGATGCGCTCCAGGACGGCGACGAGCTCTTCTACCACGCCTGGTGGTAGAAGAGCGTTTCCTGCCTATTCTACAGGTACGCTGTCTTACAATTTTTCTATCAGATGGTTCAAAGGGAACGGAAGACGATGATCATCTTAATCACGGGCGCAAGCCACACGGGCAAGACGCTTTTGGCCCAGAAGCTAATGGAGCGCTACCGCTACCCCGTGCTTTCGATCGACTTGCTGAAAATGGGGCTCATTCGCAGCGGTCAGACGCAGCTGACGCCCGAGGATGACGAGCTGCTCACTCCCTATCTATGGGGAATCGTCAGCGAGATGATAAAGACAGCCATCGAGAACAAGCAGAATCTCATCGTTGAAGGATGCTACATCCCCTTCGATTGGAGAGCGGACTTTGAGTCCGAATACCTTGCGGAAATCGAATTCTGCTGCCTTGTCATGACGAGCAATTACTTGAAAAATCACGTTGATGACATCCGGCACTTCTCAAATGTAATCGAGAATCGGCTATCAGATGAGATAGACGTCGATGCCCTCGTCGAGGAGAACGAAGGCAATCTGACGACATGTCGCGAACAAGGGCTCCACTGCCATTTGATAGATGCGGCTTACGATTCCGAAGGCTACGAAATTGGACCTTTGCTCAACGAAGACTTCACTAGGGCAGCCAAGCTCTTCTTTGACACAGTTCATACGATCAACATTCACGACTACACCCAAGAACAACTCGACGCATGGGCTCCTCACTGCGATGAGCATCGTGAAGGAATCGTCCGAAAACTATCCGGTCAACAGACGGTTGGCATCAAAGAATGCGGAATCCTAATTGGATTCGGAAGTCTTGACAATAAGGGCAATGTCGACATGCTCTATGTTCATAAGGATCGCCAAAGCCAAGGTATAGGTAAGATTATCCTAATGGAGCTGGAGCGTCTTGCGAGCGAACGCGGATCTCGGTCTATAGCCCTTTTTTCTTCGATCACCGCAAGATCATTTTTCGAAAGTGCGGGATACGTAGCAGACCGCAAAAACACAGTTGTCAGGAATGGGATTCCGCTGACCAACTATCATATGAGCAAGCAGATCTCATAGTCGTAATAAGTTTTACCTCGCGCAGCTGTCTTTTCCTTCCTTCTCAGGAATGTGCGAAGGACTTG
Organism: Eggerthella sp. AM16-19; assembly: GCF_003474385.1. Lineage (NCBI taxonomy): Bacteria > Bacillati > Actinomycetota > Coriobacteriia > Eggerthellales > Eggerthellaceae > Eggerthella > Eggerthella sp. AM16-19. The sequence continues at coordinate 52,021 of NZ_QUCY01000009.1, read as the reverse complement.
AGATTCACGTTTTAACGTCTTAGCTCTTCTTTCGAAACAATTTCTCTCATGCAAAACCGTACATATCTGTACGGTTTTGGTATATAATGGGAATGTAATACAAACCAAGCCGCATCTCATTCCACCATTCGGAGGTGCAGCGAAGACGCAAGAAACGAGGCGATTTCATGCTCGCACATGAATCCCAACGCCCTTCCTCCAGCACGGCGGCTAAGCGCCCCGAATGCAATTCCCAGGATAAATACCCAACTTGGATGTCATAGGCGCTTAGACGCCGAATCCAGCAAGTATCGCATGGCGTATTACATCTTCGATTCCTTGCGCCATGCAACTTGTCCCCGGGAGGCGTTCGAACGGTTATGTCGCCGAGCAGTTTGCGGGCTCGGCTCCGGTGAGTCCCGGGGAGCGCAGCTTGGCGACATCCGGCTCAGAGCCGAATGGGCACAAGCTGGCGGGGGATCCCCCGCGCCCCTAGGGAAAAGCAAACACGTCAGGAGGAAACGATGAGCAAAACCAACAAAGTTCGGACACTGAGCTTCCGCCTTGCCGAAGACGATTACCAGAAACTAGTGAAGCGCTGCTGCAAGGCCGAGCTCTCCAAGTCAATGTACCTTCGCTACCTCATCCGCATTCCGATCGTCTGCGATGAGGTAACCGAGGAATCCGCGCCCTGCATTGTCCTGGACAAGAAATCGATCCGTGACATCTCACGCGAGCTCACTCGCTGGGGCTACCACTACAACCAGGCGGTGCATGCGATGAACTCCATCAACTATTACATCGCTCACGGGAAGAGCGACTCGCGCCTGTTGGACGAGAAGGCAGAGTGCATCGAGGTCGAGCTCGCCACCGTGAACCGCAATGCGGAGCGCATCGTCTACGAGATCGCGAAGCTTCAGGACAAGATGATCGTCGAGGCCCGATGATGCCGATCCTGAAGGCCATAGCGGGGCACGGAGGAACGGCTGGCATACGCCGATATCTTGAGAAGGGGAACCGGGCGCTCGCACGGGACGTGATGAATCTTCCCATGGAGGAATGGGTCGGCGAAGCGCCTGGCGAGCATTCGATCTTCGTTGATTGGGACGTCGAGATGGACAGGACGCGCGAAGCCTACGGGACGAACACCCCCTGGCGCGGCCTGGATGCCAGGACGTTCGAGCATTTCGTCATCTCGCCCGACCCCGAAGACGGCATCGACCTGAATGCGCTGCGCCGACTATCCCGCGCTTGGACAGAGAGACACTTCAAGGACTTTGAGGTGGCGATCGTCTACCACGACGACAACGAGAGGGGAATCCCGCATGCGCACGTCGTCGTCAACAACGCGAATCTCAAGACCGGATACCGCTGCCACATAAGCAAGCCAGAGACCCTCAACCAAGAACTTCAGGACATGGCTCGGGAAATGGGGTTGTCGGGTCTTTCCAACGTCATGCCGAAGCGGGGCAGCAAGGAGCGGAAGCTAGAGCCGAGAAGCCGCCAGGCAGTTTACTTCGGACGCGCAGAAAGGGAGATCATGCGCTCAGGCGGCTATTCGTGGGTTGGAGATATCAGGGCGCGAGTCGCCCTTGCTAAGAACACCTGCAGAACCGAAGGCGAGTTCAGGACTGCCCTCGCGAAGCTCGGCATCTCGATTGAGGACAACTCCGAGAAGGCGCGCCGCGAAGATTGGATATTCGCGCTGGCCGACGATCCGACCAAGCGCGTGTCAGGAGAGCGTCTCGGCTTCACCTACGGGAAACAGATGCTGCGCAACCGCTTCGAGCGCCAAGGGGCGTACATCCCCGAAGCCCGCACTGCTTCACAGATTCGCCAGAGAGCTGCAAGCGCAGTGGCGCTAAACGACCTCGCCGACCTGTCAAGGCTCTCCGCCGTGCTGGAAACGTGCGCGAAGTTCAACGTGAAGAATCTGGACGATTTCGATCGGAGGCTCTCGACCCTGCAGCGTCGCGGAAACGAGGGCGGCGAGGGCTACAGGAGGCTGATAGAGGCGCGGTCGTACGTAACGGAGAAAGGCCCTCATGCAGCGCGATAGCGATCCGGCTGCCGTTGCGACGAGGATGCGCGGGAACCAGGGTTCCAGCCAGCGAGTCCGCGAGCAGGAAGCGGAACGCGCAAGGGCGAGGGAAAGGGGTGGCAGATGATAGTGAAGATCACCTACGACGACCAGAGGCTCGACGTGTTCGACACATCCGCGTTCACGGCAGGACTTCCCCTCGGCAAAGCCAACATGCTCACGAACTTCGAGGTTCGCTTCGATCGCTTGGGAGAGGGAGGACTCTGGCTTGCCGCCCACAGCTATCAGGCATGCGGCGAACACGAGGATGAAGGCGACGAGATTCCGGTCGCAAGGCGGACGAAAGGATGGCGTTTTCTCCTTTCCTCGGCCGAGGAGCTTGAGCATGTTGAGCTCGTGGTGGTCGATGGCGAGGCGATCATCAAGCGGGTGCTCGGCCACCTGATAGACCTCCAGAGCTTTGACGAGGCAGCTTACGAATGCACGGGAACGTCATCTGCCGGGCTGCATGCTCGGATAGCAGAGCTCTACGAATACATGCAGGTTATAAGCGGGGAAGAATCGCCGGACATTCCGGGCGTGGATAGGGAGACGGTTTCCGCGTGCGTGAGCGCGCATGCGAAAGCGCAGGCCGAAAGCGATAAAGAGTGCGAGCAGGATTGGGGAGATATCGATGAAGTTGGTTGGTAGCTTCGTGCGTTGGCTTATCAAAGCGGTATTCCGCTTCATGTAGGAAGGTGATGCAGATGAAGGTCAAAGAGATGGTTAGAGACAATAAGGTCAAGTGGGCGATAGCATGCGTCATTATCGGCTTGGTGTTTGCTGTCGGCATCACGCTCGTGTCATGCTCGGGCATCGCCAGCGTTGGAGGAATAGGCGCGAACCAGGCGGTCGCCGATGCGGCTGACGGCGTGGTCGAGAACGTTGACTTGCCAGAAGCCGAAACAGAGTCTATTGGGCAAGAGGCGGATGACGAGACGGGGACAGAGAAGGCCGAGAGCATATCCGGCGACGAAGCAACAGCCCAGGGTAAAGCTGCGCCTTCCCAGGGTTCTGCCGAGGATGCACAACATCAAAGGTCTACGGGCGAACCAAAAGGAAACTCAGCAGTTCCGTCCCAGAGCGCCTCACAGAAGAAATGGGTGGAGGACACAGAGCGCGTATGGGTCGTTGACAGGGAAGCCTGGACTGAAAGCGTTCCCATTTATAGCACGGTGGAGGTCTCCATCTGCAACATCTGCGGAACCGACATTACCGGCAACACCTCCGCCCATGCGAAAGAGCACATGAAGGCCGGTGAAGGATCAGGGCATCATAGCGAAATCCGTCAAATAGTCACCGGCTACAACACAGTTAGCCATAAGGAAGAGGGACATTGGGAAACGAAAGTCGTTGGTGGTCATTGGGAGTGAATTAGAGAGCTTGCTATGAGCGATGCTGCCTGTTCAAATAACCATACGGGCAGCATCGCCTTATTATCCGTCAGGCTACCTGGTGTTTGCTGAAGCAACGCCTAGATAGCAGAGTTCCTATCACGAACAGCGCCGCGTAGAAGATCGCCAGCACAACGGGGTATTCAATGACCAGAGGTCCGATTGAATAGGAAACCATGTCGAAGAAGTTATTCGCATCGAGCGCCAGGAACGGGAATAGGAACAGCACATGGTTCGCGATGTTGTTGTGCAAGTTGGACATCATCATCGGCACGATCACGATGGCGGCGATGATGGCAAGTATCCCCATGGAAGAGCGCATCTTAGAGGAGAGCAGCAGGGTGATCCCGAGCAACCCCAGCATAACGAGGTAGCCGACAACGCATAAGGCCAGCACCGCAGCGCCTAAGCTTAAGTCGTAGGTATTGCAAAGCTCTCGCAGTTGCAGGGGGAGGCCCGCGCCCTCTGCTCCGAAGAATACGAGCGGCACTCCGAGCAAGACCGCGAGCATAATGATGTACACAACGCTTGCCACAATGATCGAAGCGATCGCCTTGGCGGCACCCAGCTTCGATTTACCGAGCTTCGTCGAAAGCAGAACCGCATCTGTCTTCTCGCGATATTCAATGTTGAACACGCTCGCACAGGCGATGGCGCACACGATGAGCGCGAAGATAAGGAAAGCCGAAATGTCGAAGAAATCGAGCCAGCCGCCCGCATATCCGTACTCAACGGGAGTCTGAACATTACTTGCCTTCTCCTTCCAAAAGGCCCGTTCTGCCTCCGAGTAAGCGAAGGCTTGGTTTCCGCCTGCCAGCTCCGAGGCCGCTTTTTGGCGCGCTTGTCCGTATAGGTCAAGCGTTACGTTCGTGTCGATGCGCGAGGCCACGGATACCGGCATCTCGAAACCCTGCATCCAGGGACCTACGATGAGCGAGAGGTAGTTCGTACGCGGCGCGTAAAAGTCCCAATAGGCCTCTGCATCCGTCCCCATGGTCGAGCCGCCCCATTGGTATTGCGCAGCTATCTCGTCTCCCTCCATGAAGGTCTTCCATTCTCGTATGGCATCGGTTGCTGCCTCGTTGGTGATGGGTCCTGTGAGCGCGTCCGCATTCTCCTTCTGTTGAGCGATGGCGGAAGTGCCCTCGAATTCTGATCCGACAGCATTGGGATCAAGGGCGAACTGCGAGGTGATATTAAACGTGGTGACCCACGCAAGAAGGGCTGCGATGGCTAAGACCGCCACCTGCGTTACGCGCTGCGAACATATCTTCTTGAGCTCGAATCTGATAAGGCTACCCACGGCGTCCTCCTCTTCTCGCGCTGCGTGGATTTGTGTGGCTTCTGGGTCGGGCGAAATCGCCGGATGCGTCTTCTGAACCTTCTTGGAAGATGTAGAGATACACATCCTCTAGCGTCGGCTCGACGAGGCGGCCGCTTTCATGTGGCGGCACATCCGAGACGATCCGCACGACCGCCATGCCGTTGTGGTCGTACCTTACGTTGCCGACGGCCATGCGGGCAGACATGGCATCCGCCTCGCGCGGAGTGACTGCGCATTCCCACACAACGCCGGATACCTGCGCGAGTATCTCTTCGACGGTTCCCGTTGCGACGATCTGCCCTGCGCGCATGATGAGGATTTCATCTGCTATGTACTCGACATCGGAGACGATGTGTGTGGAAAGGATGACCACCTTGTCCTGAGCGAGCGCCGATATTAGGTTTCGAAAACGAACGCGCTCCTTAGGATCAAGCCCCGCAGTGGGTTCGTCAAGAACGAGCACTTGCGGGTCGTTTATGACCGCCTGCGCGATGCCGAGGCGCTGCTTCATCCCTCCGGAAAACGTCTTCACCTTGCGCTTAGCCACCCCTGCAAGTCCGACGAGATCAAGTAATTCCATCGACCTTCGCTTAGCGGCTTTCGAATCCAATCCTTTCAGCGCGGAGAGGTACAGCATGAAGTCGAGCGCCGTGAAATCAGGGTAGTATCCGAAGTCCTGGGGAAGGTATCCAAGCACGCTGCGGTAGCGCTCGCCCAATCGCTCGATGGGCACGCCGTTCCAGACGACGCTTCCAGAAGTCGGCTTCAATACATCGCATATCATGCGCATGAGCGTGGTCTTGCCTGCCCCGTTCGCGCCTAGAAGACCGTAAACGCCCGGCGTGAGGGTCGCGCTCAAACGGTCGACAGCGATTGCTGAGCCGAACTGTTTGGTCAGTCGGTCAAGTTTCAGTTCCATATGATCCCTTTCGATTGTTGTTTGTGTTTACTTGCAGAAATGTGGATGTTGAGGTCATCGAACGCTATGAGCGCAGCTCGGAGCTATGGCGAAGCTCATATCGCCAATGAGTCGGCGAAGCTCGAACGCGGCAAGGGCAATGGAGAGGACGAGGGCTATCATCCAGGTGCCCCATGAGAGCTCGCTATACCAGTGCGGGAACAAGCCTATTGACTGCCAGAGCACGACAACCAAGACCGTTGCTGCAGCAATTGCCGCTCTTGTCACGTGTCTGTTTGCAATGCGTGCTAAGTAGAAGCACAGAGCACAGAACAAGAAGAACGGCGTAGATGCGTAGAGGAAGATGCTGAAGGGATCGCTTGTCGCAAACGATGGCATTGCCGCGATGATGATTGAGAACCAAAGCACGTCTGCGAGCCCGAAGATGATGAGCCTCGACGCGAGCACTTGAGCGCTATTGAATCTACAAGCGAGCTCCAGTTCCGCAGTTTTGCTTTCGAAGCTCTTGAATGCAGATGGGATGGCTATCACAACTGTGAGCATCGCGAATGTCATGACGAGAGGAGCCTGGATCTCTGAGGCCTTGTAAATGTCACCTGTGATCAGCACGCATGCGATAAGCGCGATCTGCAAGATCCAGCATATGGGATTGATGAAACGGACCTGCGTGAGCACGAACCTCCGAAAAGAAATCGATTCAGCGGTTGGCGCGCTGCTGTCTTTCTGCGACGCTCGTGCCACCATCTCCACGACCCGATGCTTTTCATCAGGATCGATAGGCGGTGTGTTCTCTGCGTAGAATCTTTTGAGCTCGTCTTCTATATTCGTCATGTCAATCATCTCCAATTGCAAGCCTCAGCGACCGCAAGGCTCGCTTGCAGCTTCGATAGACCGTAAACCGTGACACGCCTAGAACCTGGGCGATATCCGCCACGCTCAGGTCTTGCCCGTAGCGAAGCTCGATGACTTCCCTCTCCTCCGGCGCAAGGCTCGCAACGGCTTCCGCTAGGCTCATGCATTGAGAACCGTCCTTAGTGGATGGGTCAGGCACGTCTTCCCATTCGATATCCGTTCGAAGATCGCCGGGGACGCCTTTTCGGTAGAAATCGGCACAAACGTTACGTGCGCACGTGTAGAGGTAAGCGAGTGGCTTGTCATTGCTCTCGTAAAGAGCACGGCTCCTCACAAGGCGGAGGAATACCTCCTGCGTTGCATCCTGGGCATCCTCTTTGGTGGGAAGACGCCTTGCGCAATAGCGGAATACCTCGTCGTAATGATCTTCCGCGAACTTTTCCGCCAAAATAGATGCATTTGTTTTGACGTTGACTTGGTTAGCGCTGCTGCAATCTTCGTTATCTTGCTGAGTTTCGCCTTGTGACATTCCCCGAATCTCACCTCCTATTACGCATAACGTGAAAAGCGCACTCTATGTGCGACTCTTTTCAAATTATTTTAGGCAAGGTGACTTTTTCGAGAACATAGAGTAGAAACGCAGGCGAAAGTTCTATGCGTTTACTCGAACTTCTATACGTGGAACAGAAGGCTCATCCGCCGAGGGCAAGCAATAATCCTGCAAGAAGCAGCCCAATCGCCGCGCCACCGAGGAGCTTTACCACAACGCCAAGAGCCGGATGCTTGCGCGCAAGCCCTTCCGAATCTGGCTCTTCTCCAATCTCCCCCTTGAGGAACCTGTCTATCTCACGATAAGTGACGATGTCGTGCTTCTTCTTCAGGCGGTCGATGGCGATGGCCATGCCGAACCCGATGGCGTAGAGCACGATGAATGTGACCCCGCCTGCGATATTGCCCTTGCTCATGCGGGCAAAGCTGGAAGGTTCCGGCCAAGCGAGCGAGAAACCTAGCAGGAAAAGGAAGGCCAGCAAAGAAAAGCCGATCATCCCGTACGACAGAAGCCTCATCTTGCGTGAATCCCGTTCGACGACCTGCTGGATCCTCCCAGCGTCCCCTCTCACAAGCTCGTCTATGGAGGTGTCGTACAGCTGGCTTAGCAGAAGCAGACTTTGCACGTCTGGGTAGGTCTTGTCTGTCTCCCAATTCGAAATGGTCTGGCGCGATACGAATATCGCCTTCGCCACCTCGTCTTGGGAAAGCCCCTGCTCTTCTCTCCTGGTTTTCAGTTGTCGTGATAGTTCCATCTGTCCATGTCTCTCAATGCTCTTTGCAGCGCCGTTAAGCATGCGCTGATTCAAATGATAGTCCACGTGTCAGTAGAAAGGTTTTAACACGCTTGTCAAAAGGCTTTGACAAGGCCTCTGAACAGGCGTTCTGTGAAACCGTCGTGCTTGCATGCGAATGTGTGGTCTAGGAAGATTATTCAAGCCGCTCATACGCAGGCAAGTCTTGCGGGCCAATGTGGCAGCGAACAATCCCCGTCATTTCAACTATAGAGAGAAAGGTTTTCCCATGAAGGCAACCAACGACCGTTTCATCGAGACCTACAAGCAGCAGGATGCTCAGAATCGCACCTATGTCCTTGTCGATCGCGAGACAGGCGTCAACTACCTGCTCACAGGATTCATGGCATCCTCCGGCGTCAGCTGTACAGGCATGACCGTGCTTCAAGACGCGGACGGCAATCCCATTGTCACTCCCGTTGAAGAATAGATAAAGCGCTTCTGATGAAAGGAGAATAGTTATGGCGCGTGAGGAAAAGGTTTGGGAATATGCGATAGAAGCAGGATATGAACCCCTGGAAGATAGGTGCATCATCGTCAAAGGCGCAGCGGGGGATCTGAGCGAAAAGATCGTCCGCTTTTTCGAAACATGGGATGTGGCGGTTCTCCAGATGTGCGAGAACGAGCTCATCCTGCTTCCATTCGAGTCCTTTTGGGGAACGTTGGAACGGGACGTCTCACTCGTTGTTCCCTATGCAGACATTGAATCCGTGAAGCTTACCAACGACCTGCTCAATGTGATCATCGACATCGAAACGAGCGGCGGCAGCGTCCGTCTTACCTCACAGCAGAAGGGGCTGAGCGACAGCCGTCTTTCTGGTATTTATGCCTCGCAGTATGCAGGTGGGTACAAGAACTGGCATGCCGAGAACGTGGACGCGACCCTAAAGGCGCTCAGCGAGCTCGGAAGTGCAGCATAAGGTTATGCGTGAGAAACGACGGTATTAAGGAATGCTTGCTTGAATACCCAAACGCATCACAGGTGCTTCAGGTTCGTGCGATAGAGGCGCAGCTTGTCCTCTCCGATTTCTTCTATCACACGGTCGAGGGTTGCAACGATTTGCGCACGTTGCTTGAGCAATCTGCCTTGTAACATCACGGGATTCGATGCACCGAGCATGGCGAATTCCACGGGAATTTCCAGACCTTCGACGAGAGCTTTGATTTCCTGATACTTCTCGATCTCCGTTTCTTCCTCCCAGTTGCCAGCCAGAATCTCCTGGTAAAGCTCGGAGTTTTTGTAGATGGTGAGCATGTTCGCTCCGATGAGGGAGGGGCGCGTTTGATTGCAGACTGCCGCCGTGAGCCGCGCGCCCTCGATACCACGTCCTTTCCCTGAGATTCCCGCGAGATAAAAGAAGGCATAGGCGATGTCCGCCGCATCCAGGCGTGCACACTGCGCAATGATGTCTTGCGCTGCGTAACCTTTGTTCATGAAGGCAAGGGCGGCATCATCTCCCGTCTCTATCCCGATGGTGAGGCCGGTGTATCCCGCTTCGCGAAGGGCTGCAAGCTCCTCGCCTGTTTTCGAGGCGACATCTGTCACGCGCGCGAAACAGCCGATTGTCCTACACCACGGAAAATACTTGCGAACGAGATCGGCAATCTCGAGCAGACGCTTCGCCTTAAGGGCAAACGGGTTAGCACCTGCAAGAAAGACGCGGCAACGTTTGGATGTTGGAAGGCTGAAAAGGCGCGTCTCAATCTTCGACAGCGGATCGTGGAACCATGTCTGCGCCTCAAGGAGGTCGGATTCTATCGTGGATAGTTCCGATGCTTTAAATTTGAAGGGAAGCTCGTCGTAGAGCGTGCAGAATTTGCAAGCACGATGTGTGCATCCCGCAGTCGCTTCCAAGATGAGGGAATCGGCCTCATAGGGCGGCCTCCAGATTGTTCCCGTGTAATGCATGATGTGCTCCTTGCTTCGGATCCTCATATGAGGATTAGGCTTGTCGCATCCATCATGCAAATGAAGCTCTAGAATTGGAAGTACTGATATTTTTTGTAGTACATAGGAGTTGGGTTTATGGCAAGGAGGCAGGGCGAGGAGATAGAGCGCTGCAAGTCGGTTTCCATGCTTCAACGCATGATTGGCGGCAAATGGAAGATCGAGATACTCTTCTACATTGCGCTCAAAGATGTGAGGCATTTCGGGCAGCTTAGGCGTTGCATCGGCAACATATCCGAATCCACGCTCTCAAAGCAGCTCAAGGAACTCGTGGATGATGGTTTCCTCGTGCGCACCGACTTCGGCGAGGTGCCTCCACGCGTCGAGTACACGCTAACGGAGCAGGGCGAGAGCTTCATTCCCATCCTGCTCGCCATGAAGCAATGGGGAGAAGAGGAGTTGGGACTCTAAGATGGCGGCTGAACCAAGAGAATTCGACGAGCTCGAAAACGTCGATATCGCGCATACGCGGGAAGAATTTCGTTGCTGGCTCGAAAACAATCATGGCAGCGAGCGCGAATGCTGGCTCAAGCTGAAGCGCGGTAGACCCACAGAGGATGCCTTCGCCTATTTGGATGCTGTGGAAGAGGCTCTCTGCTTCGGATGGATAGATGGACATCTGAAGTCCTTCGAAGGCTGCGGCGCGCTTCAGCGCTTTACGCCACGCTCGCGAGGAAGCTCGTGGTCGGAGCTCAACAAGGAGCGGGTACGGCGTCTTGAGCGATTAGGCAAGATGACAGATGTTGGGCGCGCCTGCCTTCCCGCGATGGGCCCGCGCAGCTTCCGCATCTACGAAGGCATAGAAGGGGAGCTCAAGAAAGCCCGTTTGTGGACGCGCTTCAAGAGCTTTCCGCCACTTTATCAGCGCGTCCGGGCCGACAATATCCAACGAGTACGATCACGGCCCGATGAATACCGAAAACGACTCGATCGTCTCATCGAAGCAACGCGCCAAGGAAAGCTTTACGGCGAGTGGGACGATTTCGGGCGTTTGAGCATGCAATAGGAAGGATGATCCATGACCATCGAAAGAGCCAAAGAGCACCTGCGCAAATATGAGTGAGCAAAAAAAAGGGGGGGGGTGAGCAAAAGGGGCGTTCAAGAGGCAATGAGCATTTTGGAACGCCCCTTTTGCTCACTCAATACACAACTTCACGAATGAGCCATTGTCTATCTTGCCTAGCGCATCCAGTCTTTCTGGCTCGATGACGAACAGCATCGTTTTAATAAGGAAGGCATGGGTCACGACCAATATGTTCGAGTCGCTCCCATGTAGCTCAGCGGCATCTTTCAGGAACCCCATTGCCCTATTGGCTATTGATTGAAACGATTCGGCAGTGCGGGTTTCGTCATGCGCCCTTAACGCCTCGGCGATCTCCGGCAGTCTTCGGTTCATGTCGTCCATAGAGTTCGGAGGTCCGATCCATTCCGAAACCCGTCTTGCGAATACGTCGTTGGATTCGGCCTCCATCGAGCCCAAGCACCATTCCCTCAGGCGGGCGTCTTCGACGACGGGGCAAAACCCCTGACCAGCAGCTTCAAGGCAAATCCGTGCCGTCTGGACCGCCCGCATAGTGTCGCTTGCATAAGCGGCATGCAGCGGAACAGTTTTGAGCGAGCTGCCTAAGCCCGCTGCGGCATCTTCGCCTTCCGTAGTTAATGGAGAGTCACACCAACCTTGCGCTCTTCCAAGCACGTTCAGCAACGTCTGTCCATGTCGCGCGACATAGAATGTGGCCATGATCACCTACCTATTTGCTGGATGCATTATTCTATGCCAAGAAAACGCCTAATGGCATGCCAGAAGCTCTCCAACAGGTATTCTCTCGGTCGCGTGTCGGTCGGGAGATTTTGCGGGCTCGTCACTGTAGCCGATGGCAAGCACGTTTATCGGCTCAAAGGTTTCGGGAAGGCCGAACTCGTGGGCGACGACTTCGGGGTCGAACCAGCATATCCACACGCTCCCAAGCCCGAGGCTTGTTGCCTCCATCATCATGTGGTCGGTGGCGATTGACGCATCGATGTCAACAGTGCTCTTGCCGTCAGCTGGGCGCTTCCAAGCTTTCGCGTGGTCCGCGCACACGATGATGGCGAGAGGCGCGCTGTAGACATTTGCCGCACGGCTGAGCTTTTCCATTCCCTCCGCGTTGTCGATGACGACAAGGCGTGTCGGCTGTAGGTTGGCAGCCGACGGGGCCACCCGCGCTGCTTCCAAGATGCAGGCGACCTTCTCCTCTTCTACAGGCGTTTTCTTATATGACCGTACCGAATACCGTTTCTTTGCTAGATCTAGGAAATCCATGGAAAGCTCCTCTCTTCGACAGGTTTCTGCATCCAAGGATAGCTTCCGATTTCACGTTGGGAAGAATGTACTATTTGGGTATATACTTCCCAAATAGATAGTAAGGAGGATGCATGGGCGTTCATGCGAAGCGGGAGTTCAACTGCCCGGTGGATGCGACCATCTCGCTCATCGGCGGGAAGTACAAGGCCGTGATACTCTGGCACCTCAAGGGGAACACGCTGAGATACAGCGAGCTGCATCGGCGCATCCCGAAGGCGACCGACAAGATGCTGGCTCAGCAGCTTCGCGAGCTTGAGCAAGACGGCCTCATAAAGCGTGTGGTCTACCCCGTTGTACCGCCGAAGACCGAATACTCCCTCACGCCGGAAGGCGAGACGCTCTATCCAGTGCTTGATGCCATGTGCGATTGGGGCGCGAAGCACATGGATCAATGAGTCAAGAGAACCGACCCCTTGACTCCTGATTCTTTGCATTAATATCTGTTCAATGAAATGTTTTCCGATTCGGGCAGTTTCGCGCTTCGATTGAATTAACCAGCACGGCGGCAAATACCTACATCGAGAGATGCTTTTTAGCATCCGAAGCACCGCTTCTCTTCTTGCATCTTAATTATACCGTGATTTATCCCCGAAAAAACAGGCTGCATTTTTCGAGATTGCTTGTATATCCTCGACGATGGTCTTTTATTCGCCGATGGGTTTTTCTTTCGTTTAAACGAAAGCTTTTGGGCCAAGAGCGCATACGAGGCCGATTTGTCGTTCGTGCGAGAGGAGAGCAATGGTGCGTTCAAGCGATCCCGTATTCGATTCCGAGCAGAAGCACTTGAGGGAGGTGCATTCCGATCTCTCGAAGACCAATGAGGCAATTACGCATAGGATCGAAAAGATCGAATCCAATGCGAGGTCAGATAGGTCTTCCATGATGGAAGACATCAGGCCAGATTTCACCGACGCATCGGCCACCATTGAGACGCTTGCCGCATACGAGGCCGCCAACTCCATAATCAAGCAACATGAAAACGAACGGCGGATAAACATCGAAAAAGCCAAAGCCATTTCCCTTCTGCTGAAAAGGCCATACTTCGCGAAGCTGATCTTGCGGTTTCCCAACCGAAGCAAGCCTCGGGAGATATATCTTGGAGCCGTCGGCTTTTCGGACAAGGAGAAAGGGCAGCTGGTCTACGACTGGAGATCTCCCGTTGCCGAGGTGTATTACAGCCAGTCGCAGGGAAGGGTTTCCTATGAGGCCAACGGGAAGACGATCGAGGCGGATCTTGACCTTCGGCGGCAATTCAAGATAGACGGCAGCGAGCTCATCGCGTACTTCGACACAGACATCGCCTTGCAGGATGACCTGCTCATTGAGTCGTTGTCACGGGCCCGCTCTTCGCGCATGGAAGAAATCACGGCGACAATCCAGAAGGAGCAGAACGCGATCGTGCGCGCTCCCGACGCGTCTGCGATCCTGGTGTCGGGCGTTGCCGGCAGCGGAAAGACCTCGGTTATGCTTCAACGCTTGGCGTACCTGTTCTTCCAGAACCGCGGCAGCCTGAAACCAGAGAACGTGGTGCTTATAACACCGAATGTCATGTTTCAGGAATACATCGAGAACGTGCTCCCGGAGCTTGGCGAGAAGAACCCGCGCATGCATACGTGGAATAGCTTGAAGGAAGAGATATCGGGGCTTTCGGCAGTCGAAGGCGCATCGCTTATGCCTGACGAGATGCTTGATCTTGTCAAGAGCGAGTTGGGAAAGGAGGAACCGGCCGAGGCGTGCCTGGAAGCCGAGAACATAAGGTACGTGCTCATAGACGAGGTTCAAGATTACACCCTTGAACAGCTTAACGTCATCGCCTCGTACTATTGTCGCGCTCGCTTTCTGCTCTTAGGGGATCCGAATCAGGCTCTTTCCGAAGGATTGGCTTCCTTCGATGAGATACGGGAACTGTTCGCAAAGCACAAGGGGTCAGTCAGCGAGGCGCATCTCGCTATAAGCTATCGGTCAACAGTGGAGATTACGCGACTGTTCGCATCATTTGCCGATCTCAACGAACATCTTCGCATCGAATCGATCCAAAGAAATGGCTCTGAGCCACGAATCTTGGAATGCAAGGATAACGACTCCTACAGAGAAGCACTCGCATCTGAGATCGAGAGAATCGTTGCGGGTGAATACGCCACAGAGTCAGCGGCTATCATCACGCTTCAAACAGAAGAATTGGAGCGCGTCCAGTTGAAAATTGCTGAGTATCGCGAATACGCAAGCGTGAAGCCTTTGGATGATATCAGGGTACTGACGCTTGAAGAGGCTAAAGGGCTCGAATTCGACCATGTGATTTTAGTCGACGTCTCGAAGACGGCTCTTGGTGAAACAGATTTGTGGAGAAGGCGGCTTTACACCGCAATATCGCGTGCAACCAAGTCATTCGTAGCGCTGAGTCGAGGCCCTGTGTCGCCACTTCTTGCACAACAGCAATGTGCTCTCTGCTCATTCGAGAGTTAGGTTGCAAAGCTTTTTTCGGCTTTGTATTCAGTAGGGCTGTTTGCGCGCTCCATCGCATTGTCATGAAATCATCTTGAACGTTGACGTGCGCTCCGATGACATCTCGATTCAGTTGATTCTAATATGAGCGGGGATGAAGCGTGACCTTGGCATCGAGCTGCCACGCATCGCTCAGCGACATCCCATGAACGCGTCGGAAGGCCTTCGAGAACGCCCTCGGTGACTCGTAGCCATAGCGCAGGGCGATGTCGATCACCTTCTCGTGGGTTCCGAGAAGGTCCTGGGCGACACGAGTCATGGCACGACATCGGACGTATTCCGAGAGCGTGATTTCCGCAAGACAGGGAAACATCCGCTTCAGCTGGTAAGCAGAGCAAGCTGCAATGCGGGCTGCCTCGTCCGTATCGAGAGTTCCGTCCAGATGGTCCTCGATGTACGCAAGCGCGTCGTTCAGGTGTTCCAGTTGGTTCAATTCGCGCTTCCTTACGAAATGTAAAATACAAAGAAAAAGAGCTGCCGTCCTCGTAGTAAAGGTGCAAGTTCTGCATAGTCGTATTTTGCCATCTCCATATGCCGTCTTGGTCTGACATATGGAGATGGCGCGGGACGGGATGACGGGATGCAAAGGAGTCAAGGGACGTTCTAGGCCGGGCAGGATTGGAGTAGAGGTCGTGCTCGTCGTCAACGTGCTACGCTAGATGTGCATGCGTAAACAACGGTTCTGCTGTTCCAGGTTTGATAAGAGCAGGTTGCGAATGCGAAGAGTTGTCCATCGCTGCTTGCTTCTGCTAGCTTTAGATCCACTGATTTAAGAAGAGATGCAACCTCCGTTTCTTGGTCTATTACAAGGCTCTCCTGGCTAGCGCTCACGATATTCACCGCAATGGGCTTGAGATTAAGAATCTCCCCTGAGCGTTTGTAGACGATGATTTCATCATGCTCTTGCGCATAACCTTCATCTATGAAGCTCGCGAAGCCTGCGAACACGGAACCATCGGACATGTGGTGGCCGTAGACCATGACGAAGCGAGAATCTATCGAGCATTCGCAGTCAATGTAAGGCGTGCCGTATGCCCCCTCGCCGAACACGTCTTTGTAGAGGTATGCGTCCGGAGAGTTGGGAGATGCTTGGACGATGGGCTCGTCTATGCTCGTGCCAGGCACCTCGACCCAAGCGACTACCTCTTTCGGGAGATTATCCCAATCAATCTGTCTTTCCAGGTCACTTTGACCATCCAGGCTTTCCATCATCTCAGCCAGTTCTGTCCAATCTTCCTCTGGTGAGCATAGTGCGGTGACAACAAGCGCTGTGAGTATGGCGATGACGATTACACTCGTGGCCTTCGCCGCCTTTCGTATTCTCTCCATCTTTTGCTCCTTGTATCGAAAAAGGGTGGGACGCATGTCGAGCGCCCCACCCTGTCGCTCAATTGCCATCAGCTATTGCTTCTCTGCACGGGCAAAGAGTCGGATTTAATCCTCGTCGGCTCCAGCCAATACTCCCTCTTCCATCTCGGCGATGGCGTCGGTCTGCTTGCGGGAGCGGCGTACAAAGGCGTAGGTCGCACCTGCGATGCCGCAGAGCAGGATCACTGCGACACTGGCCGTGACGGGATCGACCTCGGCTAAAGCGCCGGTCTTCGGGTATCCCTTGCCTGGGTTTTCGGGTTCGGTGAGGGGTTCAGGGAAGCTCACTGTCTGCCCCTCGTCCTCGATGTCCTCATGCGTTGCGATGATATTCTCTTCCGCATCGGAGAGCTTCTCGAAGAACACAATGTCGTGCCCCGTTAACTCGCGCGAATCAGTCTCAACCTCTACGTCGATGGTGCCATCGAGCGTTTCGGGCACGAACTCGGTCGTTCCCACGATGGGCAGGCCGTCATCGCCCGTAAGCGGGTTTCCGGTAGCCTTGTCCATGAGCATGGTGAACAGCTTGTAGGAGCTGCCCGGCGCGAGTCCGGTGTAGGCAACCGCGTCGATGAGCTTCACGCGCTCACCGATGGTGCCAACATTCGTGCCGGTCTCGGCATCGCGCGCATTGGTGGCGATGTCCACGATGGCGACCGCTTGTTCCACGTCGTCGATGTCCGCGTGCACCATGTACTCCGCGCCACCGAACTCCATGGTCTCAAATGCGACGAGCGACTTGCCTGCGAGATTCACTCCCGCGAAGGTGAAGGTCACGTCTACCGTGCCGCAGGATTCCTCTGCGGTGAAGGTGGTGGACGCCGTGATCTCGTCGCCCTCGTCATCGAGCGCGGGCTCGCCGGTGGCCTTGTCCATGAGGGTTCCGCTCACGGTGTACTCATTGCCGGGGATGAGGCCGGTGTATTCGATGGTGTCCACGATAGTGAGCTCATCGCGCGCCTGGCCCTCGTGCGTCCCGCTCTCTGAGTCGGTCGCTGTGGTCTTCATGGTCTTGGGCATGTTCTCAAGCGTGAACTCGTGTTGGGCGGCCATGGCGCCAGTCTCGTCCCACTCGATCATGCCCTGGTCGTTGACTACAAAGTCGGTCACGGTCGGCTTGCCCTCGTCGTCGAGGTCTGCGATAACGTAGCCTTCAGGTGCTTCGACCTCTTGGATGTGGTAGGTTCCGTGCTTCGCGTAGGCGAGGGATATGACGCCGTTCTCGTCGGTGGCCATCTCCTCGTCGAAGGCGCCCTCGTCGTTCCAGACGTGGAACTTGGCACCTGCTACTGCCTTCTCAGGGTCGAGCGCGTCCATCTTCTTGATCGAAGGGGTCGTGGGCTCGTCGGTCACGGCCTCCTCGTGGTCATACAACGCCACGTCCTGCCCCGCGTATTCGAGCGTGACAGTCTTCTCGGCAATGTCGAGCGCGTAGCCGTCTTTTGCCTTGGCCTCGTATACCGTGTAGGTGCCGAGGTAGAGCTCAGGCGTCGTCGCCTTGCCGTCCTCGCCCGTTGTGAGCGTTGCCACGATCTCGCCCTCATGGGCGCGTATCGTGCCGTCAGGCGTCTGGATCGTCTCTGCCGCCTTCACGATGTAGACGGATTCATCGACCGGATCTCCCGTTAACGCATCAGTCTTCGCCACGGTGATGGTCGCCTTCTGGGGCATGTTCGAAAACTCGATCACGAGTGGGTCGTCCCAGCCGTTGTAGTCGGCGTCCACATGGAAGGCCTTGCCCTCAAGCTCCTTCACGTAACCGTAGGGCGCCTCTACCTCTTTGAGCGTGTAGTCGCCCTCTTCCAACAGCATCGGAAGCGTGAGCTCCCCGCGCTCGTTGGCCGTCCAGGTGTCGATGGTATCGGTTGCGGGGTAGTGGGAGGTATAGGTGACGAGGTTGCCGCTCGCGTCCTCAAGCTGGAAGCTCACGGGAAGCGGGACCTGCCTGCCGGTCTCGGTGTCGACCTTGACCACCTTGAGAGGGGTCTGCGGGATGTGGTCGTTCACGAGCTGCGGCGGGTCGTATTGCCCCTCCTCGCGGATCGTGGTTTTCCAGTCCTCCACGGGAAGGAGCGTCTTTCCCCACTTGGCCTTGAAGGCGTCTGCTACGTCTTGCGGAATCACCTCATGGATGCGGTAGGTGCCGTACGCAAGCGCGCCTGTCCAGTCGGAAGGCTTGCTCCAGCCGTTTACGTTGGCGTTGTCGTCTTTCGTGGTGGCAAGTCCGTTCTCATTGACGGTGATGGTGCACACGCGGTTGCCGGGTTCGACGAGCTTGCCCGACTCGGGCGAGAGCACGGCGCTCTCCGAGTCGTTGTAGAGCTCGAACTTGACCCCTGGGACGAGCACGCGCACGACCTCCTGTGGCATGTCGCCGCTAGGAGAGTCGTAGATTTCCACGGGCACTTCCTTCACGAGGCGGAAGTCGCCGCGTTTCACAGTGTCGGGCACCTTGGGCGAGTTGTAGGTGTAGACGGACTCGCCGACCGCGCCGCCTTGCGTGATCCGCACGCAGAACACCTTCGGATCCCTGCCGTGCCCATCGTCGAGGTTGTAGCCCTGGGGCGCGCGGGTCTCCTGGATCAGCACCGTTCCCAGGGGAATCGATGCGTCGCCGTTGGTTTGGTAGTAGAGGGGATCTCCCGAGTGCTTGTACTCGTCAGCCAGGTAGGCGAATCCATCGGCATCCGTCTCGAACACCCAGGTGCGCGCAGGCGCGCCGGACGCCTCGGCCGATGCCGCGTCGGCGTAGTCGCCCGCGTAGTAGCGGGCGGTGAAGAGTGCGCCTTCGAGCGTCGCATCGCCTTCGGGCTCGCTCTCGTTGGTATCGGCGTCAACCTTGCCGACGAGCATGCCCACGGGGTCTGACTGCGGGATGTCGGATACGGTCTTGCCGTTCACCCGCGTGGTCTCGTCCGACCTCACCTCGACCGGATACACGGTCGGGTCGAGCGCATGCCCCGGTGCCTGCTTGGTCTCCTTTACCCAGTAGCTGCCCGGCTCAAGCTCCTCCAATATGCCGTAGCCGTCCCTGTCGGTTGTGATGGAGCCCGCGACATCCGTGAGCCCCGAGTTGCTGTACACGGTGTAGACCGCGCCTTCCACGGAGTAGAGCGGATTACCCTCGCACATCTCCTCGTTGGCGGTGACCTTCTTAAGGTCGATCTTTCCGTAGGGAGTGTACTTGAACGAGAGGATCAGCTGGTTTCCCGCGCCCGTGTAGAGCATGAAAGCCTCGAAGTTCGAGGGAACCTCGCCCTGCATGCGCGAGATCTTTCGACCAGTCGCATCGTCGTTGCACATCGTGCCCGACGAGTCGAAGCCGATGACGTAGTAGCGGCACCACTCCTTGAAGGACTCGTTACATCCGTAGAGCGCGTAGCTGCCATTGCTGGAGAACGTGTCCGAGAGCAGGATGTGCGCGAGCGCCGCATAGCGCGCATCCGTCATGGCCGTACCGTCATACCACGTGCCTGGCCAGAGACTCGCATCGAACCCCGGACTCCCATAGCTGAACCAGAGGTCCGCTATGGTCTCCGCATCGCGCCCCGAGGTCGAGTTGATGGCGCTCTTGGTGTAGGTGCCTGCAGGTGGCGTTGCCGCAGAGGGGTTCCCGCAATAGGCCATCTCTCCGTCGGCGTACATCCATGTGGTCGTGTAGCCCGCATAAGGAATCTTGCCCCCGATGCTCAACGAGGCGGTCTCTGCGGCGAATGCGCTTTGCCCCGAGACCGCAAGAGAGCCTATGACCGAGCTCAGGGCGATAAGCGCTGCGAGCAGGCAGCGCAGGGCCTTCGAGCCGGAAGCGCCAATCGTTGTAACTTCCATGTCGCACCGCCTATCGGGAGACGGGCTCGGCCTGTCGGGCCTCGCGGGTCTGGTTGGCCGATGCCTCACGGGCCTCCTTGGCCTTGTCGTCGAGCGATGCGAGGTAGGCCGCCCTTCCCTTGTCGATGCCCTCCTTGAGCGCAGCGGGCATCACCTTGATGACCTCGCGCACCTGCTTGCCATCCTCGTCGAGGGTGGGGCTGCCGTCCGGCTCAAGCACGCTCTTCTTCAGCCATACCTCCTTCTCGGTCAGAAGGGGGATGTCTCGGTAGTTCTCGCCCTTGAATCGGGACGGGTTCACGAAGAGGGGGCTGAACTGGCTGTAGCTCACATCCTGTCCGTTGACCACGGTGCCCTTGGGCAGCGTCACCGAGTTGAAGGTCTTGGTCTCGCCGGTCTTCCTGTCCTCGTACTCGATGCCCTCGTGCACGAAGTTCTTGTGCAGGGTGATGTAGACGTTTTTCTTGTCGTCCATTTTGCTTTCTCCTTTGCGTCTTGTGTCTTCTTGGGGTCGATTGGTGGAATGCCCCTGTGGGTGCCTCGTCAGCCCATAGGCACCACCTCCTCTCTTGCTGGCATGCACCTAGAACCCGCTCACGATGTCTCGTGCCCAGGCTCCGCTCTTCACGAGCGACAGCACGAGCAGGATGCACATGGCGAGGTACTGGAGCGCGTAGGTGAGTCCGTTGGCGATCGCGTCTATGGGCGTTCCGGTTCCCGGGTTCACGGCGACGATGCCGCCCAGGATCACGGGGAAGCTGATGAGCAGGATCAGGATGATGAGGCCTGCTATGCATACGGCCCCGAAGCTCTTCAGGTACCCGAGCCCGATTTGGCGCGTCTGGTCGAATCCGAGGAACGCCAGCGGTATCGGGGAGAAAGCCGCCATGACGTAGAGCTGTATCGCTCGCGCCCAGCAGACGACGAGCGCCACGATGTATGCGACGAGCACGACGAGCCAGCTGATGACCGCGACGACGAGCAGCGCGAGCAGTGCTGAGAGATCGTCATCGCCCGTTACGATGGATACCGCCGTCATGTCCAGCGCGCCGCCAGTGCCGAAAAGTCCCTCCACACGGTCTATCGCAAGGCCTATGACCTCGTAGATGGCCGCCATGAGGTCGAAGGAGTGCTGGATCAGGAAAAGGAATACCGCGAAGAACACGAGGAGGAACACCACTTCCTTCACGCCCGGGAAGGATTGGTTGCCGTCCATGCGCTGTGATATCTCGATGAGCTTCAAGGTGAAGACGAGCCCGAGCACGCCGCAACCGATGGGCAGCACCGCGACCTGCCAGACACCGCGCGCGATGGCGTACATGGAGACATCTCCCGCGCTTGCGAGCATGGTCTCGAACGGTGCCGATAGCACGCCGTTAGCGCCAAGCGAGCGCATCACGTCGGTCTGAGCCGCAAAGATCCAGTTGCACCAGTCGCGGAGCACTCCGCAAAGCCATGCATTGATGTCGTCCGCAATCGAGCCCCAAGCGAACTGCGAGGGAATGAACAGCGTGGCGAGAAGCGCGAATGTAGCAGCGAACGCCACTATGAATCGTCTGTTTGAGACGAGGCTTTTGACTTTGCCCATCCTTATCAGAGCGCCTCGATTGTGCCGTCGGATGAGCGCGTGACCGAGATCATGGTAGATGCCCCATCGTCGAGCGTGAAAGTTGTCGTAGCCGCGTTGTTGGCATAATCTATCCACGCCTCCGCATCCCAGATGGCACGGGTCGCACTCGGGGACACGGCAGCTGCACGCGTCGAAACAGCGGCCTCGATCTTCGCGGCATCGATCCCCATAGCCTCTTCGAGCTTGGAAGTGACGCCGGTGAAGTGAAGCGACCTGTCCCCGACCTGTACCTGCCTGTATGCGCAGGCGAGGGCGTCCGATCGAAGCACGGTGTCCGCGCCCTCGCTGCTCACGGAGACGAGAATGGGGTTCGCGGCATCGGTCATCGACTTCGAGGCGAGCACGGTGGCCTCTATGCCGGATGAGAGCGGCTCCTCGCTGTCAAGTGTCCAGTAGGTCACCTCCGTGCTGCCGTCCTTGGTCTCGACGAAAGCTCCCTTGACGATGGACAGCGAGCGCGTTGCGTCGTCCACGCCCACCCACGAGGTTCCGATGAGCGATTCGATGTCAGAGTTCGCTTCGCCGTTTGCAGCGTCGGTCTCGGACTGAGGGTTTTCAACTGCTGCCTCCTCTGCCGATTCGACAGCAGCTCGACCTTCAATCGTCCCGTTTTGGACGATCGTGCATCTGGCTACGCCCGAGCCCACGAGGAGCACTGCTGCCACGATAGCCGCAGCGAGCATGATCTTGTTCTTTCTGGTCATGTTTCCGTCCTTCCTATCTGATCTTGATGGCGCTCGCGAAGTGCGACGCGCCGCTTGCAATCGTGCAGGCCGCACCCGAATGCGGCTCATGAATGTAGCGATCGTCCCCGATGTAGATGGCCACGTGCCCGGGCCTCCAGAGGATGTCGCCGGGCGAAGCCTCAGACACCGGCACTTTTCTCCCGAATGCGGCCTGATCTTCGGAGTTTCGTGGGATGGCGATGCCCGCCTGTCGGTAGCAGTACTGTGTGAGTCCCGAGCAGTCGAGGCCCACGCCTGGCGTGTTGCCGCCCCACACGTAGGGCACGCCGAGCTGACTGTAGGCGGCGGCGATGATCGCGTCGGCCGAGAGCGCCCCGCTCTCAAGGTCCTCGACCGTCATCGAGTCGAAGCGGCGCAGGTTGTAGGTATCCATGGCGGACTTGAGTGAGTCCACATAGGCCGAGCTCGTTGCCCATCCCGCATCCTTGAGACCCTCCGCCATCTTGTCAGAGGAGTGCTCTGCGATGGCCTGTTTGATGAGGGAGTTGTTGCGGTAGTGGGATGCCTGCAGGAACACGCGGCTTCGGAAGCGAATGCACTCCACATCCCCCTTGAACACCGTGAAATACGCCGTGATGGTCGTGAATGTGCCAGGTGTGTACTCCTCCTGCGTGCTCCATCCCGCCTTTCCGACGACTTCCGGAGCCGAGGCGAAAGACGACGCCCATTTCATCCCGAACAGGTTGTGGTCGCGCGTGGCGAGCTGACTCATGGAATCTCCCTGTCCCGACTCGCAGATGATCTGCGCGATGGTGCACCCGGCGGGATGCCCGTACTCCTGCTGGCAGCGGACGGCCTCTTCGACCATCTCGTAGGTGATGTAGGGGGGAAGCCCCTCCATGGAGCGTTTCTTGTCCTCTGCGTCCCAGAACCCGAACAAGGCCGAGATTATCTGGCCTATGACGAGCGCAACTAGCACGAAGGCGATGACCCCGCAGAGCACCCCACCGCCTGCCGCAAGCCCGCTTCCGCCGACCGTGCCAGCGAGGGCCGCGTTGCCGGACGACGAGGCAGCCGTCTTCGCGGCGGTTCCCGCCGCCTGGGCGGCGTGGCTCGCTTGCGCCTGGCTGACTCCTCGGGCGCTTGTTGTCTTCGCCTTCTTCGCGCCCTGCGCGCTCGTGCTCTTGGTGGCCTTTGCGTTCGCGCTCGATCCCTTGTAGCCGCCCGATGCGGAGTGGGCTCCTTTTGCTTTCCTGTCCCGCACGGTAGCAATCGCTCGCTTGGTGCCCTGCCCGGCGTCATAGGCGCTACCCGCGCCCTCGAACTCGTCAGTGTCGTCGAGCTCGGAGATGGCCTCGCGCTCCAGGAACTGGCGAACCTTGAGCCGCTCGCTCGGGGCGTTTGCCTTCTCGGTTCCCGCAGATGCATCCCCGGCACCCGATGCGCCATCAGAATCGGCATTCACCGCACCCACACCTTGCGACTTGCGCATGCGTTCCTTGGAAGGGCTTGCATTGTGCGTTGTCCTCTTGCCGAGCGCGGATTCCTTCTCGCTTAGGGCAGAGAGGCTTTGGCTCTCGTCGTCCTTCACGATCCCCGCGCTCACAGCATCGAGCTTATCGGCGGTGACGATGTCCGCGATCGAGGCGCTCGTGTTGTCGAGGCTTCTCGGGTCCATCTAGCCCTGGCTCCTCTTCGCGTTCTTCTCGAAGGCATGGGCTCGCTTCAGTTGCGCGATCTCCTCGGGCTTGGTGTTCCAGAGGTCGTAGAGCGCGCCCTTGGGGAAGTCGTCCCGGATGGGCACGCGTGCCCCTCCCGCGACGAGTAGGCCCTCTCCGGCCTTGATGGACTCGTCGATGTACTCGCGCTCGGCACCGGAGAGCGAGAGCATCTCCGACCACGCGGCGAGGTCCTGGCTCGCCTGCTTGTGGAGCAGCATGAAGTCCGAGTTCAGGACCATGGTGCGGGCGCGCTCGTGAGTGAGCATGTGCGAGGTGTTCTGGGAGATGCCGGTGCAAATCAAGTTAAACTTCCTTCCTTCCGCCCAGAACTTCGCGAAGTAATCGATGATGGTGGGGTGGCCGAAGAGCGACTGGACCTCATCGATGTAGAGCCAGGTGGTAACGCCCCGATCGAAGTTTGCATACATCCGGTTGCGCACGGCCTCTAACGCGATGAGCATGCCGAACACGCGCATGTTGGTGGAGAGGTCGTGAAGGTCTATGTTGGTGATGCGGTTGTCGAAGCCGACGTTGGACTGTCGGTTGAAGAACGACAGCGCACCGGTGACGTATCGCTCGTAGCGAAGAGCTATGTCGCGCGCCTCCGCCTCAGGCTGCTCGACGAGTATCTCGTGGAAATCGGAAAGCGTCGGCATTCCCTCGCCACGCGAGCATCTCGCGTAGGCCGCCTCGACGCATCTTGTGATGATCGACTTGTCCGCCTCGGGAAGGCCTTCGGAGGACTCCGCCATCATCGCGCTCGAAAGGGCCAGGAAGGCATCGATCTTGAAGGCGAGCTGCGCGGCGTCGGCGCGCCCCTCCACATCGGCCAAATCGAAGGGGTTGAGCGCGGTGTCCGCATCGGGCGCGAGCCGGACGTTCACGCCGCCGAGGGCCTCGATGAGATTTCCGTACTCGCCAGCGGGGTCGAAGATGATGATCTCGTCCTCCGGATAGGCGAGCACTGTATTGGTGATCTCGCGTTTCACAGAGAAGGACTTCCCGGAACCGGGCTTGCCGCAGACGAACCCCATGGGACTTGCGAGCTTCTTGCGGTTGCAGATAACGAGGTTGCCCGACTGCTTCGACTGCCCGTAATAGCCCCCGCCCTCCTGGTTGAGCTCTAACGATGCGAAGGGCATCTGCATGGCTATCTGGCCTGTAGTGAGGTAGCGGGTGACATCGACGTGGTTCATGCCGAGCGGCAACACCGAGTTCAGAGCCTGGCGCTGGCGGTAGTAGAGCGGCTCGATGCCGAGCGAGTTTCCCTGCCCGACGGAGATGATCTGCTCGACCTGGCGCTCAAGCGCATCAACAGTATCGGCGTAGGTGTAGATGAGGCCGGTGTAGGTGAAGAGGCGCTCGTTCTTGTTTCGAAGGAAGTCGAGGAGCTCCTCCGCCTCCTCCTTGGAGTAGCGCAGCTCCGGAGGCAGGATCGTATAGTCGTAGCCCTTCTTCATGGCGCTCATCTGCTCGTCGATTATCTCCTTGTCCATCCAGTCGAGCTGTCGCTTCACGAGCGCGAGGGCGTCCGATTGCGCGATGGGCTGGATGTGCAGGTTCACCGACAGGGGCATGGGAAGGTCGATGATGTTCGCTAGGTAGTAGTCCTCAAGCATCGATCCGAACGTGCGGATGGAGAGCACGCAGCCGTACATTTCGTCGATCCTGAAGATGTCTGAGCGTCCGCTGGGCTTGAAGTCCACGAGCGCGGGGGCGATCAGGTCGCGTGTCCTCGTGTTCGAGCAGGGATTCACCTTGTCCCATGTGAACGTGAACGCTGCCTTCGGACGAAGCTGGGAGCGGATCGCGCTCAAGCGCTCGATGCCGTTTAGGGCATGCGCCTCGCAGCGGATGCGCGAGAGCGTGTCGATTACGTCGCCCTTGATGCGGGAGAGCTTCGGCACGGCCTCCCATACGTCGCTTGCACCGACCATATAAGTGAGATAGCGATGGCGCGTGAGGTTGGAGACGCCCTCTCGCATCTTGTCGTTCAAGATCTGGTTGTATTCCTTGGCGTACTTCTCCGTGTCGGGGTCGGACGCCTTGAAGAAGCGCTTCTTTCCGATCTCCTCTTCAGGGATGGGGACGTTCGCAATGGTGAGCTGCACGCACGAGTCCGCGCCGAAGTAGTTATAGAGCGAGGAGAGCACCGTGAAGATGTTCTGCTGGTTCTCGCGACGTGCCGACTGGTAGGAGATGTCCGAGAACTCGATCGTCTGCGAGAAGAGCCCTTCCTCGACCTGCGCGATGCCGTCCTTGTAGACGGCGTCGTAGCCGATGAAGGAAGCTATGTCGCCCGCTGATGCCCTTGCCTTCTTCTGGCGTTTCAGCTTCTCCTCATGAGCCTTCTTCGAACGATCGGACTTTGAGGACATGCCAGTGAGTTGCCGCAAGAGGCTCGATTGAGAGCCGCCCCGCTCTCGCTCAGCTCTGATTCGGGCCTTTGCGATCTTCTTCTCATCCTTTAGCCTCTTCTTGTCCCCTTGCATCTCTTTCCTTGACTTCTTCGTATTCTCTGGTTGGCTCATTGGCCTCCGCTCCTTTGCGTCTGGACATCCTCTTCGCCCTGCGGCTTGGCGCTCCGCGCTCGATGAGCGTCAGATGCTTCGGTGCCAGGCTTTCGTAGAGGAGCCTTTGGTCTTTCATGTGGTGTGAAAACAGAAGGGGTGCGAACTTCTCCGCGCGCATCCCGAAGGGACGCCAGAAACCGGCGAGCCAGAACGGGATCGATGCGCACATGACGGGGAAAGCGGCGTCGGCGACCTCAATGCCGATCCAGAAATGGCATATCGCTGCCACGAGGATCGCCGATCCGAAGCCTCCCGCCACGCAGACGAGCGTGCGAAAGGAGAGCTTCCCGACGATCTTCTCCTCGTATTCGCCGATGTCCTTCTGAATGGGGATCTGTAGCGACATGGCTCACCGCCTCACTAGGCAGGGAGCCAGGACGTGTCGAGCATCCCGAAGTAGACTGCTGCGGCGATGATGATCGCGCCGCCAGCTATAGTGGATATGGCGGAGGCAATCTGTGAGCCTCCCTGCTGCTCCCTGATGGCGAGTCCGAGCGACACCGCGCCCCAGACGACCAGAAAGCCGCCGAGGAAGGTGACGCAGCCAGAGACAAGGCTGATGATGTTTGCGAGCATTTGCCCTCCTTTGCCGTCTTTCGCGCTGCCGCCCTGAATGTGGAATGGGTCGGTTGCGCGCCGATGATAGAATTGGGTTCGCAGGGGCGCTTGCGCGCTCCTTTGCGTCTTTCGGCTGCGGCAGCGTCCGGGTGCGTGGAATCACCCAGGCGTCTTGGGGATCCGCCGATCCTTGCCGCAGCCGCACGTTTCAGGTCTCCATCAGCTCTCCTTCCCGTCGGGCGCGGTACCGCCTGAAGTCGAAGGGCCCGGATTTCTCAGCCCTTGCCAGCAGTGATGCGCGGGGGTGCGACGAAAGCACGTACTTCTTGTCCTTGAACGCTTGCGCCCCGTTTATGAGCACGAGCGCCTCGTCCTTGGGCATGCGTGAGATCTCGGAGCCCTGCATGAGGTCTCGCTCTATGAGGCCGTAGTTGTGCGTGTAGGTGGGGTTGTTCCCGCGAGAGTCGTTCACGGAGACGTTCGCGACCGTCTGCTTGCCGATCATCTCCGCGATCTTCTGGTTGGTATCCGCCGACTTGCCGCCCAGGTAGAGCATCGTGTCGCAGGCGTTCACGATCGTCGCCGCGTTGTTCTCGCCGTAGTTCTCGTCGAGCTGCGAGAGGGATTGGCAGATCATGGACACGGCGATGTTGCGGCTCCGGGTGACCGTGATCATCCGCTCGAAGTCGGGGATGGTGCCGATGTTCGCGAACTCGTCGAAAACAAAGTGCACGCATCTCGGAAGCCGCCCCGCGAAGCGCTTGAGCGCGCACTCGCAGAGGGTGTCGAGCGCTTGTTGCATGAGGAGCGCGAACACGAAGTCGAAGGTGGAGTCTGTGTCCGACATCGACGCGAACACGGCGACCTTCGCATTCGCGTCACCCATGTGGTCGAGGGCCATCTCGTCAAAGCGGAGAAGCTCGCGCATCTCGGCGATGTCGAAGGGCTTCATGCGAACGTTGCACGAGATCATGATGGATTTGAGGGTCTTGCCCGCAGCCACCTTGAACTGTTTGTAGCTCGATAAGGCGAAGTCGTCCTCGGGTCGCACGGGCTCCGCCACCTTGACCCACGCCCAATCGCCCGCATCCGTGGTGAATGCCCGGGAGCTCGGATCGAATGTGCTACCTTCGGACACCTTCATGAGGCGACGCCCTGTTTCGAGCTCTTTAAAAAGCATGTCGAGCGGACTCAGGTAACCTTCGTCATCCTCACGGGCATCCGCCAATGCGAGAAGGGAGAGAAGGCCAGGTATGTTCCTGTCCTCCTCGGGACAATGGTCGAGGAGGTATGTCACAAGGGCCGTATAGAGGAGCTTCTCGGCGTTCACCCAGAAAGGGTCTGTCGCGCTCTTGCCCTCTGCTGTGGTGTTCCTGATGAGGCATTCAACGAAGCGCAGGAGTCCCGCCTCGTCCTTGATATAGGCGATGGGGTTGAAGTGCATGGAGCGCGAGAAGTCCACAGTGTCGAACGTCTTGATCTCGTATCCCAGCCATTCGAGGACCCATCCCATATCGTGGATCAGCGTTCCTTTGGGATCCGTTATGAAGAAGCTCGCGTTGGCCTGCATGAGGTTGGGTTTCACGTAGTAGCGCGTCTTTCCGGTGCCGGGCCCTCCGACGACGAGGACGTTGTTGTTCGTCTCCGTCCTCTGGTCGTGAGCGGTGTCCTCCAGGCGCTTGCGCGCGGATGCCGTGAGGATGATGTTGTTGTCGGGGTTCCCCTTATCGGAGAAGGCCACCATCTCGCTGGCCGTGGCCCAGCGGGCGCTACCATGCTCCTCGCCCTTGCGGTAGCTTCCGCGCCGTTCCCACCATCGCACCCATACGAGCCATACGGCGCACGCGCACGCCGCACCGACGCTCAAGGGGAGGGGTTCAAAATAGAGCACCCGAGCTTGCGATAACCGACCGATGAAGGCGTGGGTAAGATCCAACTGAGTATTTCCCGCCTCCATGACGAGCCCCGTGCAGATGTTGCCAAGAACGAACAGTGCGAGGGATATGAGCCCGATGGCGAGAAGCTCTCGCCTCATCGGGCCTTCACCTCGATGCGCTCCATCTCGTGCTCGGCCTTGCCCGCTGCCTGATGCGCCTGGCTGGCCTCGCGGGCCGCAGCTGCCTTCTGCTCAAGGGGCTCTGCGTCGCGCTCCGCGTTCAGGTCGCGCCCGCGTTCCTTCACGGCGCGCTCGCATGCCGCGTCGGCATCGCATTCGAGCTCCTTGAAGGCCTCGTCCACCTCGGGGGCATCTTCCACCCTGAAGATGAGGTGGTCGTGCCCATCGATGCTCGCGATGTCGTGCTCGATCGCGGCAGTGTCGAGCCGGGTTTCGATGATCTCGCGCAGGCTCGCGTAGTCGGGCAGCTCCTCGAATTCGGAGAGGTTCAGCCGCGCGTATTCACGCACGCCCTCGCGCTCCGCTTCTGCTAGGGGCTCATCGATCTGGCCTCTAAGGTTTCTGATGGCGCTTTTGAGCCTCTCGGCGCTCGCCCGGATAGCGTCCTGGCTTGCGTCTTGGCCCATCCTGAGCATCCAGTCGAAGAGCTTCTCTCCCGCCTCGTCGCCATAGTCACTTGCCATGATGTTCGCCCCCTGATCTATCTTTCGTTTTCATGCGTCTGCTCCGCATGCCCAGTTCGCGCTTGGTTCTCAGATGCGATGACGGCATGCCTTGCTTTGTCAGACAGCCCTTGGGCGTCCGGGACCATCGCGTCCTTCTCGTACTGATCTGCCTTCTCGACCGCTGCTCTTAGCTGCTCTATCAATGTGTCGAAGTTCTCTGAATCGAGGCCTTCGAGCAGATCCTCCTGGGCCGTCATCGAGACGCCGCGCCCTATTCGGCTTGCAACGACTTCTAGCTCGAAATTCTCGCCTCGTGCCCTGACGTAGCCGCTCGAATCGTTGGGAAAGGCCTCTCCGTCCCAAACGAGAGAGGTCTTCGGCAGCGAGTATTCGAGGCGCTTGCACTCGTCCGGCGTTGCCAGCTGCATGCTCGCGATCGCTTGCGTGAAACGGCTCATGTCGGGCAGGATGTAGCTCATGGTATAGCTCTCGAAAGCAAGCCATGACCCATCAGGGCATCTCTTCAGCGTCCACCATTCGTCGCCCCCGTTGACCTGCTGGATGAAAGCAAGGTCACCGAAGAGCACGCCTTGGCGTATCGCCCAGTTGCCGTTTGAGAAGAAGTCGGCGAGGTCTTTGATCGTTGAAGCGCGGGAGAACTCGTATGGATACTCTTCGAGCCACGGATCATCTTGCCAATCGAATCCGCCTCGCTTGAGCCATCCGTTCTTCTGGCACTTCTCGACGAGCGAGTCGTGCTCCTCTTGGGTTGCCGGTGTGAGGTTGAACATACGATGCGCTCCTTGTTTGCCATTTGATGGCGGCGGGGCGCATGTCTTTCGAGCCAAGCCCTGAGGGGGTCCGAGTTAGTTGTGTTTCGGGCGACCTGCATCTCCCCGCCGCTTATTTGCTTTATAGCGGGGAGGCAAAGCGATTACTTACGAGAACGGCGTGCGTAGGTTCTGGGAAGTTCTGCAAGGTTTGTTGTGGGACGGTCTGCTTTTTCATTTATAATCAATATCCATGGATATAAAATATCTATGATAATGCAAGCAACGGGAGGTCAATCAGTGCGCATCAACCAGAGTTTCGAGCAGGGGGTGGTGTGCCTGCTCATGCTGTCACTCCAAAAGGATGGACGCGCTGTGGGCAGCGAGACCTTGAGCGAGCTCATGGGCGTATCGGACTCTTACTTGAAAAAGACGCTGCGGAAGCTCGTCTTGGCAGGATTGGTCGAGTCGCGCGCGGGTCGCGATGGGGGCTTCGCGCTTGCCCGCCCAATCGATCGTATCTCTTTAGGCGACGCCTTTCGTGCCCTCGATCCCGATGCCTTCGCCTTCAGTGGCTCAAAGATCGCAGAGGATGTATTCGTAGGCTGCTCGCAGCTGGACGACAGCGAGTGGCGCATAACGAGGATATTGGATGAGGCGGGAAAAGCTTTCATGGATAAGCTCGATGCGCACCCGCTCACGGAACTGCTGAGGACGGATGCTTGGGTAGAGAAGCCTCGGGATTGGGCGAGCGAAGCTTTGAAGCGGAAGGACGGGTGATGCTCATGGGTATGCAAGAGGCGATAGCGACGCGCCACTCGGTGAGGGAATATATTGACAAGCCTTTGTCGGATGATGTGGTACGCAGTTTGGAAGAAGAGATTGCGGTATGCAATGCGGAAGGTTGTCTGTCAATCAAGCTGATCACAGACGAGCCACAGGCGTTTGATTCCACGCTTGCGCACTACGGGAAGTTCAAGGGCGTGAAATACTACATCGTGCTGGCAGGCGCTCCTGCAGAGGATTTGAACGAGCGTTGCGGCTACTTCGGCGAGCGCCTGGTTTTGCATGCGCAGGAAGAAGGTCTCAACACCTGCTGGGTCGCGCTCACATTCAAGAAGCGCTTCGTGAGGAAGATGCTGGAACCTGGCGAGAAGCTGGCGCTCGTCATCGCGCTCGGCTATGGCGAAGACCAAGGCCGTTCTCATAAAACGAAATCCATTGAGGAGGTGAGTACCGTTCCTCAAAACGAGGAAATACCCACATGGTTCAGAGCAGGTGTGGAAGCGGCGCTCCTCGCCCCAACTGCTATGAACCAGCAGAAGTTCAGGATAGATCTTACAGGAGAAAAGAGTTCGGATGGCAAGGCCCTTGTTCGGATATCCTCCCTTGGAGGAGCCTATTCGGATGTCGATCTGGGCATCGTACGGCTCCATTTCGAGCTTGGCGCAGGGAAAGATAGCTTCGCATGGGAATAGAGGCGCTCAACATCACGTGCCAAGGAATCGACTCTTCTGGTAAGTTCAAAGACAAGCACACAGGTCGCGGAGAGGATGTATCACCTGAGCTTGTCATAGGGGGTCTTTCGCCCAAAGCCCAAACGCTTGTGGTTACGCTGGAGGATATGAGCCATCCGATAGAGGGATTCACCCACTGGATCATCTGGAACATACCAGCCGCATCCGTTATTCCCGAAGGCATCCCGGCGGCTAAGGTGGTGTCTTCGTTCGGCGATGCCTTTCAAGGGAAAGCTTATGGCATACACCGCTATGCCGGACCCAAGCCGCCAAGGGGCAAAAGCCACGCGTACGCCTTCACGGTTTACGCGCTTGATTGCAAGCTCGATCTGCCCTCGTCAGCTCGAAAGAGGAAGGTTCTCAAAGCCGCGGAAGGCCACGTTCTCCAGTGTTGTACTGTGTGTGGACGGTACGAATAGCGAACAGGAGTGAAGTTTATGGAGTATCGCAAGGCCACCGAAACAGATGCGGAATCCATCCAGGATATTCTGCAAACTACTATACAAACAATTTATCCCAAGTACTATCCGCAAGAGGTCGCCGATTTCTTCTGCGATTTACATAACCTAAACCACGTAATTGAAGGTATTGCTTCAGGTAATATGGGCGTTCTTGTTGCGGGTGATCGGATAGTCGGAACCGGCTGCTATGACGATAATCACATTACAAGCGTGTACGTTTCGCCCGATTGCCAAGGAAAAGGCTATGGCACATACATCCTTGACTGCCTAGAAGATCAAATCTCTGAGAATCACGACAATGCTGTTTTGGATGCATCGCTCCCTGCAGTCATCCTTTACGAGCGCAGAGGATACGAGACGATTGGACATGGGACCATTGATGTCGGAAACGATGCCAAACTGGTTTATGAAATCATGCGAAAGCCTTTGAGTTGATGTTTTAGGTGTTGTCTCTGATTGCCGGGGGTGTGCCCGCCAAAGCCACTCTTGGCGTTTTTTGTGCAGATTAGACAAGCTCTCCAATAATGAGAAGCTTTTTGACAGATGAAACGACATCATCCCACTTCGCTTTGACAGCGAAGGGATTGCCTGCGAGATACCTCTGCCATTGACCCGACAGCTCTCTGCTTCTCTCGATCCGTTCCATGGCATCTCCTGCGCGCAGGAGATGCTCATTGTGTCCTCTATTCGCGGCAGTGGCGCGAATAGCATCATGGAAGACTGGGGCATCGATGGGGTCATACACGGTCGTTAGCATGAAGATGTCGTAGAAATCGCGCATGCGGGTGTTGAGGACGCCTCGGACTATGACGGTCTCGGCCTTCTCGGCGAGCACGGTCTCCAAGTTGTACGCCCAGATGTCGATCTTCCTGTCCTCAAGCATGAGGGGGAACTGGAAAGCGATCTTGGACGGCGTGATGGCATCGCCTGTCGAGATGTCGATTTTGAGCTTTATCTCCATTCGCCCGAGGTATGCGCGTATGGGAATCTGAACTCCTTCGTATTCCGCGTCCTTCATGATCTCTCGTGGATCGCCGACCTCGAACGTCATGTCGTCATCCAGCTCGATGGCGGCGATCTCGCCGACAATCCTTAGCGCATTCGCGGGTGAAAGGGTCTGGCCCGTCATCGTGGCATCCACGTCCATGGTCGAGCGCTGGTCTATGCCGATCATGGACGAGACGAGCATTCCTCCCTTGAGTATGAAGTTGTCGCGGTAGCGAGACACGGATATGCGCTCCAGGAAGCGCTCCATCGCATAATGCCTTTGGAGAGTCTGCGCCTTCGTGCTATCCCCCTGCGCCTTGTTCCTGATGAGGTCCTTGACCCGTCTCGGGTTCTTAATCACAGAAGCACCTCCATCGCCTGCGCCACCTGGCGCTCGATCCCCATCCTCTGCGAGTATTCGCTCAGGTTCAGAAGGTTCTTATCGGGCGATCCGGCATAGCGCCGAAGCGCGTACCTGTAGGCAGCTGGATCCGTCGCTTTCCGCCGTCGAATCATGTCGCAGAGGGTGCGCTCTCTGTCATACGCCCTGACAAGATGGCCGCCTGGAGACTTCGCCTCGCATGATCCCATGTCATACCAATCGGGTTTGACGTAGTAGATCTTCACCCCCTGGTCGGAGAGAGACCCTGCGTTGTAATTTGAATCGACGGTTAGCGAGATGGGGAGCGGCTCGCGCTCCGCGAGGTCGTGAAGCCACAATGCCGTCTGGTGCGAGAAGATGATCTTGGGATAACGTTGCTGCAGCAGATACAGTTCGTCAGGAATCTCGTCTGGGCTCACGTAGACCCCGTGCGAGGCCTTCTCAAGCTCGTTTTCCTGAATGAAGCGGTAAAGGACCTTCTTCGGAATGTTGGCATCCGAGGCATCTCGCGCGGTGAGAACGCCGCCTTTTCGCTCCAGCATGTCGCTCAACAGCTCTTCGTATGTCAAATAAGAAACTTTCATGCTGATATTGTAGCATGTTTTCAGAGTGAAAGTTTCTATTGGAATCGTATTTGTCAAAACAGGAAGTTAGTTCTTTCCGCGTCTCTTGCTATCGCGTGCCAAGCGCGTATTCCGCTTGAACCATGCCATGAGCTCGCCGCGCTCCGCAAGTGCTCCTCTTGTAGACCATCCATACATCCGCATCGGCAACGGGTCCTCTTCTCTCTCGACAAGCTCGTAATATTTTTGCTTGCTCAGTTTCAACAGCGCCATGACTTGCCTTGAGTCGTAATAATCCTGGGGCAGGATTTGCCTCTTTTCTTGTTTGGGGCTGCCTTCGCTCATAGAACCATCCCGAATAGATTTGTGTATCGACAGGAGAATCAACGCTCGAAGCTATGCGGATTCGTGCTCAGATCCCGAATCGCCTTCCAGCATCTGGCATCGAGGTCTTCCTGAATCTTCTCGTTGATGAAATGGTTGAAGTCGAGCTTGAGGACGTAGCAGAGAGCGACAAGCTCATCTGCCTTCATCTCTCGGTTCCCGTGAAGGGTCTTCCAGAGGGTCTTGTTCTTGATGCCCGCGCGCCTCGCCAGCTCGGTGATGTCTTGGCCACATTGCGAGCGGACTTCATCAATCCTTATCGATATTAGCTCGATTAGCTCCATCCTCGTCTACCTAACGCATCCTTCTCATAAATCCAATAGGTACATTTATTAGGCTAAAGGCGATATAGATGCTCTTGCGATTGTTTCCCCTTCAGGGTGATTTATTTCACCGGCATGGTGAATATTTCCAGTTCCTGGCCCTTTTCTTACTAGTGTTCGAGAGGCGACACAGCGCTTCGTTTTCGCAATCTGGGAAACGTGCGCCTAGCCATGCACCTTGACACTCGAATACGCATCCGCCTCGCAGGCGCGAGGCATATCTACCCCGAGACGTCAACGATGCGAGCGGCGCTTTCGCATCGTTGTCTCAAATTTCAGCAAAGGAAAAGATTGTGGCAGGAAGCCACCTTGGCGAGAGGAGGCTGATATGGAACATGAGATAGAGGAAGTCCCCTTCGACGAGCAGCGCTTAAGAGATGCCGACCCCGACGGCCTGTACCTTTTCATGTTGGAGCCTTACCCATACATGATGACCCCGGATCAGGTCGCGGACTTCACCGGCTCGACCGGGCAAGAGATCAGGAAGCTCCTGAACAGGGGCGATATCCAGGGCTGCAGGATCGGTATCAAGTGGTGCGTCCCGAAACTCGGGCTTCTCAACTACCTCAACAAGAACCGGAAGGCGGTCGATGAAATTGGGGACGAAGAAGCTAAGGTGCGACAAACCATATGACTTGGACGAAGCGCGAAAGCAGAAGGGCCTGCCGCGCCGTCGCCGCAAGGATTCGCGGACGACGGCCTACCAGTTGACCATTCGCGTCCCCGAGGAATACCGCACCTATTTCGACGGAAAGAAGAAGCTCACGCACGTCGTTTTCGCGCTCAACAAAAAGGAGGATCTGAAAGACCAGATGGACGCGTTCGAGGATGAAAAGAACGCAGAGCTTGAACGAGCCCTTGAATTGCGTGGCTGGACTCGAAGCGGTGATGGGAAGAGCAAGCCCGGCGAATGCGTAACGCCTTTAGGGAGCTACAT
Organism: Eggerthella sp. AM16-19; assembly: GCF_003474385.1. Lineage (NCBI taxonomy): Bacteria > Bacillati > Actinomycetota > Coriobacteriia > Eggerthellales > Eggerthellaceae > Eggerthella > Eggerthella sp. AM16-19. Next base: position 16,086 of record NZ_QUCY01000009.1, on the reverse strand, counting down.
CGACCGCTACATAGAGATCCGCAGCAACGGGTCGATTACCGATGGCGTAGTGAGACATGAGCGCCTGTTCCTGAAGTACATCGACGAGGTCATCGGCGATATCCCTATGTGCAAGGTGACGGCAGAAGACATCGAAAGATGCTTGCTCAAAGTCCCCGAGCTCTCCAGGAAATGGGCGCTTGAGCGCAGGGCGAAGCAAGAGGAGAACCGAAAGACGGTCAGGTGGGCAAAGAAGCACGGCACCTTGAAGAAGCCGTACAAGCCCATAAAAGTGGCAGGCCCCGACATGCAGTCGAAGATACTCAAGTTTCTCCGCGAGGTCATGAACTACGCGCTGGAAAAAGATGACATCACGAAGAACGTCGCGAAGGCGAAGTTCCTCACCCGCGTGTTCAAGAAGAGCAAGCCTTTGATCGACCCACTTATGGCAGATGATGCCGGACGCTTCTTAGGCGAGGTCGAGAAGCTCCCCTTGGACTACTTCAAGGTGAGCGTGCTCCTGCTCTTGAACACGGGCATGCGCCCGGAAGAGATGCTCGCCATCCATGTCGGAGACATTGCCTTTGATGGCTCTGAAGCTTCAATCAACATCGTCAGCGTCCTAGACCGCGACGGCAAGACGATAAGGAGCTACCCCAAGTCGGATGCCGGGCGAAGGTCGGTGCCGATCGATGCTTACACGGCAGGCGAGGTCAAGGCATGGATCGACATCAAGTCGAACCAGATGAAGGCGCTGGGACTCAAGCCCTCGATGTCCATGCTGGTGTGCGGCCCAGACGTCATCCCGCGCACCTATCAGTCCTGGCTAAGGGATTGGCGCAGCTTCATAGGCGCAGCTGGCTTCGAAGGGATCAGACCCTATGCACTCAGGCACACATTCGCCACTTTGAACCTTGCCAACGGAGAGAACATCAAGACGGTCTCTGTACTCATGGGGCACGCAAGCTCGGCCTACACCCTCGATCTATATGCCGGTTATGTTCCGAACACGGGCATCGGGATCGGATCTAGGTATATGAGCTTTCTGCGTGCCGCCGTTTAAGCTGAGACTCGTGGGGTTTCGTTGAATTGACCGGTGGGATGTACGGCGGCAGAGTTATAATGATTTGCCAATGCGGGCGTCGTATAATGGTTATTACCGATGCTTCCCAAGCATCTGACGCGAGTTCGATTCTCGTCGCCCGCTCCAGAAATAACGTGTCGAAAGTCGCCATTTTGGCGACTTTCGTGTTTCAGAGTAGAATTGTTTGTTGGTTGGAAAACTAATCGTTTTTCCAGTATTTCGTCCAGTACGTTTGCTAGAATTACAGTGTTGGTTTTAAGAACAGCGAGGTCAGACGGATAATTCAGGTCGCGGAAGATCGGGTAAGGAATCAGCTTCCCAAGCTCGCATTCGCGGGTTCGAATCCCGTCACCCGCTCCATCGATCATCAACGACGGCCCAGTGCCGTCGTTTTCGTTTTCAGGAGGCAACGATGACCGAATCGCATCCGATATTCGACACGTTCATCTTCGACTTGGACGGAACCATCCTGGACACTATGCCCGACCTCATCCACGTCACCAACGAGACCCTGGCGCACTTCGGCTACCCCACGCACACCGATGCCGCTATCCACAGCTTCGTAGGCGACGGCGCGCAACGCCTGATTTACCGCGCTCTTCCCGAGGGAACCTCCGAAACCGTTTGCGCAGAAGCGCTTGAATACTGGAAGGCGCTGTACCCCAAAACCGGGCATGCTCGCACGCGCCATTACGCGCACATGCCCGAGACGCTTGCCGAGTTGAAAGCGCGAGGATGCAAGCTTGCGGTGCTTTCGAACAAATACGAGGGCGGCGTGAAGGACGTCATCCCGCGATTCCTCCCCGATACGTTTGAAGTGTTGCACGGCGAATGCGAAGATATTCCCCGCAAGCCCGACCCTACCGGCTTGCTGCGAACCATCCGCGAGCTGAACAGCACCCCCGAACGCACCGCCTATGTGGGCGATTCTGCCGGCGACATGCGCGTTGCCCATAACGCCGGGGCGTATGCGATCGGCGTCGACTGGGGCTACAATCCCGTAAGCACCCTGCAAGAGGCACAGGCAGGCGTTATCATCTCCGACCCCACGCAGTTGCTTGAGTTTGCGAGGGCGTAGCTGCGATCGCCATCGCCGAGCGCAGCTGTGCGAAAGCCACCATGAAGCTTTACCCGTGATATTGGCATGTGCGAGCATCGAGTCAAAAGGTTTAATGCTACAATGATGTGCGCGCCTCAGTAGCTCAGGGGATAGAGCACCGCTCTCCTAAAGCGGGTGTCGTACGTTCGAATCGTATCTGGGGCACCATGAAGCACCAGGCCATCGGCTCAAGTCGATGGCCTTTTCGTTTCCTGGAGACAAGATTTCGCGCCTGCTGCCCCGCTACCCGCGCGCTATATGCCGGGGATACCGCTTCTGGAACCAGGCGGTGAATACGCCCACCAGCAACGCGATGGAGCGCGCTGCAACTGCCAGAGCGGAAATCTGGTCGTACGCGGTCGCCTTCGTCCGCTGCATCAGAACAGACAGCAAGACGCATACCGCTATGCTGACCAGGCTTCCCCAGAAGCCATCGATCGCAGCCGCAATCCAACGATGAAAAGGGCCTGCCGGACTTTCGTCCGACAGGCCCTTGCACATGCTTTCCGTTGCCGAAGCCGCTATGCGCCGATAAGCGTTTGCAGCGTGGTCAGGAAGCTGGACATGTTGCGCCAGCACATGAACAGCGTGATGCAGATGAAGATGACGCCGCAGATGTTGGAGAACGCATGGTTGCGCCACTTGCCAAGGCTCTTGCCGTTGGCGACGTACATCACGAAGAACGCCATGATGGGTAGCAGAATGGCGTTTGCCGCCTGCGCCACCAGGATCAGCTCCGTGGGGCTCTTGCCCAGCAGCACGGCCATCAGACAGCCAGCCACCAGCACGATGATCCAAACGATCTTGAACTTCAGGTCCTTCAAGGTCTTGCCCCAGCCGAGCACGCCGTTGACGGCGTAAGCAGCGGAAAGCGGAGCGGTGATGGCGCTGGAGAAACCGGCGGCCAGCAGGCCGATGCCGATGAGCACCGTGGCCCAGTTGCCCAGCAGCGGCTGCAGGGCGACGGCCATGTCCTTGCCGTTGGTGACGGTGATGCCGGCGGCATGCATGTTCGCCGCGGCGCAGACGAGAATGGCCATGGAGATGATGCCGCCCAGACCGATGGACAGAATGCAGTCGAAACGTGCGTCGGCGATCTGCTCAGGGTCCTTGAAGCGCTCGGATGCGCCGGAAGCGTGCAAGAACAGGTTGTACGGCACGATGGTGGTGCCGATCAAACCCACGGCGGTCAGGATGCCCTTGGCGCCGGCCTGGCCCTCGGGCAGGGAAGGCGTGAACAGGCCGGCCACGACCGCGCCCCAATCAACGGGAGAGGCGAACGCGGTGATCAGGAACACCAGGCCCATGAAGATGACGATGCCCGTGAGAATCTTCTCGACCAGCTTGTAAGAACCCACCCACATGACGGCAAAGGCCAGAACGCCCAGCACGATGACGATGGGGATCATGGGAGCATTGACTACCGCCTGGATGCCCAGGATGCCGCCCGTGATGTTGCCCGTCTCGTACGCGGTGTTGCCGATGAAGATGGCGATGATAACAATCACGATTGCAATCCACTTCAGCACCGGATGCGAAATGCGATCGCGGATGTTCTCACCCAGGCCCTCCTGCGTGACGATGCCGACGCGAGCCGCCATCTCCTGGAAGATAATGGTTGCAACGGTGGCGAACAGCAACGCCCACAGCATGGTGTAACCATAGCTTGCGCCGGAGACCGTGCACGTGGTGACCGTGCCAGGACCGACGAAACCAGCTGCGACCAAAGCACCGGGGCCGATGTTCTTCAGCTTCTCGGTAATCGAGCTTGCCATCGTTCCCTCCTTTCCTATCGGGGCATCCCCGCCCCTCCTTGTGGTATATGAGGGACATTTTGGCATGCGAAAGCGTTTGTGACGCCGTTTCGACACACGACCGTAACACAGCGCGCGGTCCAGCGGCGGTGGGGGGTAGATTTTCAGGGACGGACGGCAAAACCGGCGCGCGCCTTACGACATCTTCCAGAAGCCCTGGATCAATTCCTGTCGGCTGGCATCGCCCGTTTTCTTCAGGATGTTGTGCACGTGCACCTTCACCGTGGAAAGCGCCAGAGACATCTCGGATGCGATGTTCTGATTATCCTTGCCCAGCAAGATAAGGTAGAGAACCTCACGTTCGCGCTGGGAGAGCTTATGACGCGTGGCGAACACGTTAAGATTCTCGATGATCTGCTGCTCCTGCTGCTTGCTACCGCCCTGCGCAGGAGGGCGCTCGAAACGAAGCGACAGCATGCGGACCGCGTTACGCACCGCAGCCACGCCGATGACCAACATCAGCAGATTCTCTGCATAGTTGTGCTCGGCGCTGAAGACAAGCGCATCCAAGTTGACCGACGCCAGGTCCATCACCAAGAAGGTGGCGTAATCCTCCGCCAAAACAAGCAGGCCTATCGCCCACGTCACCGCATACAAAGCTCGATGCCGCCACATGCGGGCACGCTCGGCCTCACCTTGCTGACGCAAGAAGCTATACCCCGCATACAGCAGAATCCAATACATGTAGAACTGGCGTATGGACCAAAACCAAAAACGCTGCAGATCGCCATCAGGGATCATCACCAACATAGCAACGCTGGCAATCGTGAAAATCGCCGGCGGCATCACGAACGCGGTGCGGCGCGTTTCGTTTAGGTAATCGCAAAGCAAAACCCAGAACGCCGTGACGAACCCACCTCCGGTCACCACCGAAGCAAGCGAGCGCACGACAAGATATCCCGATGTGAGCGCATCCCCGCAAGATCGAACGATGAATTCGTCCTGGAACACTAAGGAGATGTCGAAGAAGTAGAACGCGAAGGCAACCGACAGGAACAGCATGGTCTTCTTGCGCGAAACCAAGTACGCGGACAAGCACACAGCCGCTACCAAAATGGATACGAGCAGCATCAGCAGCGTGTAGTAGAACAGAACAAGCTCCATAGGCCCCTCCGTAGAACGCTTTGCCGCCAGCCTCCCGTAGCCGGCCAAGGCAATCCTCGGTATTGTAACTACTTACCCGTACCTATTTTACCCTCAACCCCGATTCGCCACCCTGTTTACAGAAACAATGAGCGCCGAAGTCAACTAAACCGATGAGGGCCAACTCTGCTTACCAGCATTTCCCCATACCATACCACAAGCCTCCCATCAGGGGTTTACCGAGGGTTTAGGAAGTTTTGCCCGGCGTTAATCCTTGGTTCCACCTCTAAACGAGGGTCGTTAAATCCGCGTTACACCTTCCGGATTTTACGTGGAGGTTGCAAAGTGGAGTCAACGGAACGGGGCACCGAAAACGCCCCACTCGCAAGCCCAAAGCGTTAGGCCAAGAAGCGCTGGAAGGCTTGCACGGCGAAGATAGTCTTCATCCCACGAGACGAAAGAAGGTTTGCAATGGCTGGCGTGAACGTCAAAAGCGAGATCAAGCCGCTCAAGAAGGTGCTGCTGCACCGTCCCGGCAAGGAGCTGCTGAACCTCACCCCGAACACGCTCGAGGAGCTGCTGTTCGACGACATCCCGTTCTTGAAAGTTGCCCAGGAGGAGCACGACGCCTTCGCAGAGGCCCTGCGCGACAACGGCGTGGAGGTCGTGTACCTGGAGGACCTGACGGCCGAGGTCCTGGCCGCCGACTCCGAGCTGCGCGAGAAGTTCCTGCTGCAGTGGATCGACGAAGCCGGTATCAAGACCGAGCGCTATCGCAAGATCATCTTCGATTACATGCAGGAGAACTACCCCGACGCCAAGGACTTCGTCCTGAAGACCATGGAGGGCATCAACCTCACCGAGCTGCACACCGACAAGTCCAACTCCCTGGTCGACCTGGTGTCCGAGGCCTCCAAGATGGTCGTCGCCCCGATGCCGAACCTGTACTTCACCCGTGACCCCTTCGCGATGATCGGCAACGGCGTTTCCATCAACCGCATGTACTCCGTCACCCGCAACCGTGAGACCATCTACGGCGAGTACATCTTCAACTACCACCCGGATTTCAAGGGCACCCCGCAGTACTACAGCCGCTACAACACCTTCCACATCGAGGGCGGCGACATCCTCAACATCAACGAGCACGTGCTGGCCATCGGCATCTCCCAGCGCACCGAGCCCGACGCCATCGACGGCATCGCCCACAACATCTTCAACGACCCCACCTCCCCGGTCGACACCATCCTGGCGTTCAACATCCCGAACAACCGCGCCATGATGCACCTGGACACCGTGTTCACCCAGATCGACGTGGACAAGTTCACCATCCATCCCGGCATCATGGGCCCGCTGTCCGTGTTCGAGATTACGCCCGAGGGCGACGGCATCAAGGTGCATGAGATCAACGCCCCGCTCGAGCAGATCCTGGAGAAGTACATCGGCATGCCGGTGACGCTGATTCCCTGCGGCGGTGGCGACCGCATCGCCGCCGAGCGCGAACAGTGGAACGACGGCTCCAACACGCTGTGCATCGCTCCTGGACGCGTGGTTGTTTACGAGCGCAACGACGTCACGAACGCCGTTCTGCGCAAGAACAACATCGACGTCATCGAGATTCCCTCGGCCGAGCTGTCCCGCGGCCGTGGCGGCCCGCGCTGCATGAGCATGCCGATCGTGCGCGAGGACTAATCGCTTTCATCGGGGGAGGCCGCCGGATCGATCGGCCTCCCCTTTGGGCAGCTTGAGAAGCAACGCGCTGCCCGCAGTTTTCCATCGGTTTCGCCTCTGCGTTCCGTTTGAGCCTGTAAACGGGATTCGCCACCGTAAGCAGGTTCGGTATGTCCGGCTAAACAAGCGGAGTCCAGGGGCGAAACCAAACAGTTGATTTCTACTAAGGAGGGAAATCATGAGCGAGAAAGCTAAAGGTATCGGCCTGTTCGGGCTGATCGGCATGGTCGTCAGTTCCTGCATCGGCTCCGGCGTGTTCGCCATCACCGGACAGCTTGCAGGCGTCGCCAGCCCCGGCGCCGTGCTGGTGGCCTGGGCCGTCGTCGGTATCGGCTTCGCCGCGCTTGCCCTGTCGCTGAACAACCTGGGCGCTAAGAAGCCCGAGCTCAAGGGCATTTTCCAGTACGCCGAGGAGGGCTTCGGCCCGCTTGCCGGCTTCGTTTCCGGCTGGGGTTACTGGCTGTCCGCATGGCTGGGCAACATCGCGTTCGCCACGATGATGATGTCCACACTGGGATACTTCTTCCCCACCTTCCTCCCTGGCAACACCCTGCCGTGCGTGATCGTCGCCTCGCTGTTCATGTGGGCGCTGACCTTCCTGGTCATCCGTGGCGTTGAGAGCGCCTCGTTCCTGAACGCTATCGTCATGGTGGCGAAGGTTGCCTCCCTGGGCATCTTCCTGATCTTCGCCATCTTCATGTTCAACGCCGGCATTTTCACCGCCGACTTCTGGGGTAACGTGTACAACAACGCCGTCGCCGCTGGCGAGATGGGCGCTGACGCCGCCAGCATGGGCGGCCTGTTCGAGCAGGTCATGAACTGCATGATCATCATGATGTGGGTGTTCATCGGCATCGAGGGCGCTGCGGTCATGAGCTCCCGCGCCCGCAACAAGCATGAGGTAGGCAAGGCTACCGTCATCGGCCTGATCTGCCTGCTGCTCATTTACGTCGGCTGCTCCGTGCTCCCCTACGGCTACATGAGCTACACCGAGATTGCTCAGCTCGACTACCCCGCAATGCTCTACGTGTTCGATTCCATGGCTCCCGGCTGGGGCGGCGCGTTCATCAGCATCGCCATCATCGTCGGTGTTGCAGGCGCCTGGCTGTCCTTCACCATGCTGCCCGCTGAAACCACCTCTGAAATGGCCGAGCGCCACCTGCTCCCCGAGTCCTGGGGCAAGCTGAACAGCAAGGGCGCTCCGCAGATGAGCCTGCTGCTCGTAGGCGCTTGCATCCAGGTGTTCCTGATCGTGCTGATGTTCAGCGAGGATGCGTACAACTTCGCCTTCAGCATGTGCACCGTCTCCATCGTGATTACTTGGGCGTTCATCGCACTGTACCAGATCAAGTTCTCCGCCAAGGAGGACAAGAACGCGGCTCAGATCGCCATCGGCGTCATCGCCTTGGCCTTCCAGGTGGTCGGCGTGCTGTACAACGGCTGGTCGTTCCTGCTGCTCACCTGCGTTGGCTACATCCCCGGCTTCTTCGTGTACGCCAAGGCTCGCAAGGACCGCGGCTACGCTCTGACGAAGGGCGAGAAGGTCGGCATGGGCGTTGTGAGCGCACTTGGCGTCGCAGCCCTGGTGCTGGTCGGCATGGGTGTGATCGGCATCTAGGCGAAACCCCCCCTCCTTCGCAAGATGCAAAAAGGCTCGGACCATATGGTCCGAGCCTTTTTTCGTGTTTCGACATCAAAAGTCTAGCAGCAAACCAACTGAGTCAACGTTTCGCGCCAATCTAGAGCGGCAGCCTGACTAAACCAACGTTTCACGCCAATCTAACGGCAAGCCGACTGAACCAACGTTTCGGGCCAAAACGGTAAACGCACCTTAACCCTCAAACGCTGAGACAAGGCTCTCCAAGAGCTCGGCTGCGATCCCCCTAACTTCACGGCCTTCGGAGATTGCCGCGACGGCCGCTCCGTCAACGACGATCCCCACCACATGCGCAGGCAGCTTCACGCCCGCATGTTTCAAAATCCGCCCGACCGCCTGATCAAGCTGCACACGACCGTTGCGATAAGCCTCGGTAACGTCCTCGGACTCGGATGCGGCAAGCAACTGCATGTAGTGAGCAGCGGGATTGACGGAATCATCGGGCAGGCTGGCGCTGATGAGCAAATTAATCAGATGCTTGCGACAGTCAGCCTGATCCATGGACTCGGCAGTTGCAGCGGCGTTTTCAGCGCGCTCAGCCCAAAGCTGGATGTTGTAACGACCGGCTTCATACAGAAGCTGGTTGGTGGATTCGAAATAATATCCGACCGATGATGAAGCGGTCCCCGCCCATTGCGCTACCTTGCGATACGTGACCGCCTTCGGGCCCTGTTCGCGCAAAAGCGCCGCGGCGGCAAGCACAAGCGACGTGCGCGTGATCTGAGCCTTCAACGATTTAGGGGTTTGATTCGCCTCACTCACATCGGTCTCCTTTACGCAAAAACCCAATGAACCCATTGTAAAGGAAATGCCGCTCGAGTACAGACACTCGAGCGGCATTCATCAGGCAAATCGCGGGATTGCCGATATGCGAATACGCGTTACACCTCGGACAGGTCCTTGCCGGTGTGCTCGTGCGATGCGATCATGGCGCCCAGGGCCAGAACGGCGATGAAGACCATGTAGTACGCAGGAGCGATCGGGTCGCCCGTGACATTGATCAGGGCGAAGGAGATGTAGGAAGCGGAACCACCGAAGATGGCGTTAGCCAGGTTGAAGCTCAGAGCGAAGCCAGAGTAACGCACGTCGGTCGGGAACGTCTCGCACAGGTAGCTGGAAAGCGTACCGTCGTTGATGGTGAGCATCAAGCACATGACCAGCTCGACCACTAGGATGGTGAAGAAGTCCAGCGTGTTCAGCAGCCAGAACGCAGGGATAGTGAAGACCACGAAGCCTGCAGCAGCCGTGATGAGCATCTTCTTGCGACCGAACTTGTCGGAGATGCGGCCGGAAAGGAAGATGAAGCCGATGTAGACGACCAGCACGATGGTGGTGATGATGGACGCCTGACCCGGATCGTAGTTCAGCGTAGCCTCAAGGTAATTCGGCAGGTAGGTCAGAACAGCGTAGAAGCCCACAGCGTTCAACACGCATGCGCCGAAGGAGATGACCAGCACGCGGAAATGCTTCTTGAACAGGGTGCGGATCGGCTTGTCTTCGCTCTTCATGCCCTTCTCGGCAAGCTCGGCCTGCATCTGCGCATACACCGGGGAGTCTTCCAGATGCTCGCGGATGTAGTGCGTGATATAGCCAAGAGGACCAGCCAGCCAGAACGGGATACGCCAGCCCCAGTTCACCACGAAGTCGGACGAAGCGCCGAACGTGTTGAACATCCAGGTAGCGAACAGAGAGCCCACCAGCAGGCCAACGGCCGTGGAGGCGGGAACCATGGAGCAGTAGAAACCGCGATGGTTCTTCGGCGAATACTCGGCGATGAACGTGGCGGCGCCGGCATATTCACCGGAAGCAGAGAAGCTCTGCACCATACGCATGAGCAGGAGCAGCAGCGGAGCACCAACGCCGATGACGGCGTAGCCCGGCAAGCAGCCGATAAGGAAGGTGGCGCCGGACATCATGAGGATGGAGATGGACAGAGCCCACTTACGACCCTTCTTATCTCCCATGTTGCCCCAGAAAATGGCACCGAGAGGACGGACCAAGAACGCCAGCGCGAACACGCCGAACGTCATCATGGTTGAGACCATTTTGTCTTCGCCCGGGAAGAACACCAAAGCGATGACGGTGGCAAGGTAGGAGTAGCTGGCATAGTCGAACCACTCGATGAAGTTGCCCAGGAACGAAGAGAACACAACCTTCTTCAGCGTTTTATGCTTTTCAGCCTCGGTAAGCTCAGCTTCGTTGTGAATCGGTCTCGGTTGGTCAGCATTCATGATTTTCCCCTAAGAACAGTGCAGCGGCTTTGAGACTGAAACCGACTGCAGCACACGGCAGTTCATCGCCTCCCCTTGAAGCGATGTTGTTTCGCATTTCAACCTCCTTACCCTCAAGGCAGGGCCCAAAAGGCCCGCCTATGCACTGGCGGATAAGAAGATGATACCGTGCGCTTATCAATGTTAGCCATTTGCAGGCAAGTTGTTACCTTTCAGCAACGTAGCCCGATGAAGAATCGTCTCAAGTAAACGCGTCGGCAAAATGCGATCCCCAAATAAAAATTCTTCAACAACTTGCCTGCCATGACCAGGCAATCGCGGTAGGAGGGGCCCGCAATCGCCCAATCGAACCTCTAAATCTCGGACAAATCCTTGTTCGAGTGCTCGTGCGACATGATCATGGCCACCAGCGCAACGCAGGAAACCGCAACCATATAGAACGCAGGAGCAAGGGTGGAGCCCGTCGCCGTGATCAGCGACGTGCAGATGAACGATGCCGTGCCACCGAACAGCGCGTTAGCCATATTGAAGCTAAGGGCGAAGCCCGAGTAACGCACCTGAGTGGGGAACGTCTCGCTCAAGTAGCTGGAAAGGGTACCGTCGTTGATGGTGAGGATCAAGCACATGATCAACTCGACCACGAGGACGGTCACGAAATTCGCAGTGCTCATCAGGATGAACGCCGGAATGGTGAAGACGATGAAGCACACACATGCAGTGATCAGCATCTTCTTGCGACCGAACTTGTCGGACAGATGCCCGCTCGCGAAAATGAAAGCGACGTAGGTTACCAGCGCGATGGTGGTGATCAACGACGCCTCGTTCTTCGGCATCAAGACGGCCGTTTCCAGGTATACCGGAAGGTAGGTAAGCACAACATAGAAGCCGACGGCGTTCAGCATTGCAGCGCCGATGGAGATGATGAGCTTACGCAGATGCTTCGTGAACAAGCAGTGAATCGGACGCTCCGGAGCACCGGCGACGCCAGATGCCTCAGCGTCTTTGAGCGCACGCTGCATCGCCTGATACGTAGGAGAATCCTCAAGCTGGATGTTCACGAAATACGCGCCGATGCCCAAAGGACCGGCAAGGACGAACGGGATACGCCAGCCCCACTCGTTAACCGCGGCTTCCGGCATGATGGTGTACATGACGGTCGCAAAAGCGCTGCCAACCAACAGGCCGATGGCCGTAGAAGCAGGAACGATAGAGCAATACATACCGCGCTTGTCCGTGGGCGCATACTCGGCCAAGAACGTTGCCGCACCCGCATATTCGCCAGAAGCCGAGAAGCCCTGGATCATGCGGAGCAGAAGCAGCAAAGCCGGAGCGCAAATGCCCAAGGCAGCATACCCGGGAAGCAAGCCGATGCAGAACGTGGCACCAGCCATCATGAAAACCGAAACGGTCAACGACCATTTACGGCCCTTCTTGTCGCCCATGTTGCCCCAGAAAATAGCACCAATGGGACGAAGCAAGAACGACAAAGCGAACACTGCAAACGTTTGAATCAACGCTAACGCAGGATCATCGTTCGGAAAGAACACTTGCGCGATAACAACCGCGAAGTACGAATACGTGGCATAGTCGAACCATTCGATGAAGTTGCAGAAAAAGGACGCCGTTGCCACCTTACGTACGGTCTTGCTCTTTTCCGCGTCGAAGCGAGCGTTATCTTTCATGGAAATCACCCTGGAACCACTTCAGATCGCTCGTACATGAACCCAATCCAATAGTATTGAATCTCCCCATCACAATCTCCTCTTCGAGGGCTCCCCTCCTATGATTTCGCCGTTTCATAGAGGCCCTCATCAGGCGAAACGCTATCCCTCATGACTTACGTTCCGCAACCGACAAAAAAATGGTGGACTGCACCTTCCCTTATATAAGCACAGTCCACCATAATTAGCTATTACCGCATAACAACGTCCGTAGGAATGTCGTCCTCGTCCATCAGGTCAACCTGAGCACGGCTGGCGCGCATGATGAAATCATGCTTTGCCTTCTGGCCGCCACGGGCGAGCTTCTGAAGCACAACACCCTTCAGGCGAGGATAGTCGTTCAGGCCATACCACGCGAAAGCCGTACCGTTGACATAGCACTCAACGATGCTATGGACGGGAACCGCCACATCACGCTTGGCATCAAGATCCAGGTACTCCTGAATCTCGGTTGCACACACGTCCTTAATGACGTCAGCGCTGATTTCCAGGTCGTGACCGAGCTGCTTGAGCTGGCGCTCAACTTCGCCCTGATCAGCGTGCGGGAAATACGTAACGTCATACGTAACGGCAGCAACGCCGGAAGCCTTGGCAAACGCCAGCAGATCATCAAGCGAGACGAACTGGACATGCTCCTCCGTGCGTTCTTTGATGTCCAGCATTGCAGGGAACCCGGCGATGCCCTTTGCCTCGAACGCAGCTTTCAGCTGGTCCTCGGTCTTTGCGGTTTCGAAGTTTACCTTCGTTGCGATGTGCGTTAAGCGATTCGTAACCTTCATGACGCAGCCTCCTTTCAAAGGCTCCTACGTCTAGCGCTGGCGGATGCTAGCGCTCCTCCTCCTTGGCAGCCTCTTCATCAAGACGTTCAGACAGATTCTCAGCAACTTGCTGCTGCTTCTCCATCTTAGAACCCTGAATCATAGCCTTGACAGTCGGGAATGCGCCGCCACCAACGATCAGGATGATGCCGATAGCAGTGTTAAGCGTAACCGGCTCGCCGAAAACGACCAGGCCGATGAACAGGGCAACGGGAACCTCCCAGTAGGCGATGGTGCTATAGTCCATTGCCGGCAGGTTGCGGCCAGCGACCAGCAGGCAGCCCAAAGCGATAGGGCCGCATACGATCCACAGCAGCACTGCGCCAAGCCAGTTGAAACCAGTGAAGTGAACCTCGGTGATCCAGTTGGTCTGGCCGGTGGCCATGCCAACGACGTTCATCAGGATAGCAATAACACCTGCGCCGATAACAGCGAAGATGAAGTTGTACACACCACGGGCGGTGGTGTCAGCATCCTTGCGGTAGCCGTTGAAGAACATGGAAGCGCCGTAGAACACGCCGGACAGCAAGCCGAAGATGTCGCCAACCATCTTCTGCGGGAATTCCGGAGTGGAGGGAATCAGGTTGAAGTCCAGGCCGAAGACGTTGCCGCCGACGCCGAAGCCGAGGAGGCTCTCGCCGAACAGCATGCCAACGAACACGACGCAGAGGCATACCCACTGCAGCGGGCTCATCGGCTCTTTACGGAAGATACGAGCGAGCAGCACGCAGATAACCGGGCCAGTGTAAATGAACATAACGGCATTGGCAACGGTGGTCATCAGCGTAGAGGTGACGTAGCATGCCAAGGACATGCCGATCATCAAGCCACCCAATGCGATTGCGGGACTAAGCTTAAGCTTCTTGAAAGTGGTTACCTTATGGGTGGCAACCATGAGAATCACGAAGAAAATCACGCCCATGGACATGCGGCCAAGCGCCATGATTGCGCCAATGGAATCGGAGCCGTTCAAGCCCTGAGTAGCATCGAACATGTTGGTACGCGTAGCCCAACGGCTGAACAGCGGCACCAAACCCATGCCCGTTGCGGAAATGAGCATGAAGATAGTGCCCAATTTGCGATTCATCTGATAATTCTGGGAGCCATCCCCCTGGCCCGCAGTGTTGATTTCGTCTGCCATTGGTTCCTCCTTAAAAAACCAGTAGCATGTACAGGTGCCTCCAATTCACCCAATTTCGGTTCTGACCAAACTAGGTCGTGCTTGTATCGATACCCCTATCTAAGCTCGATCCTGTCCGGTCGAATCGAAAACCCTTGTTGACTGGATTGGAAGGCGAACTAACAAAAGGGGACCTGGCTGAACTTGTCTTGCCAGGCCCCCTTTCTATTGCTTGTTCAGAACTCTACCGAAATAGATTCTGATTTAGGCCGA
>NZ_QUCY01000009.1:0-1469 GCF_003474385.1 Eggerthella sp. AM16-19 | reverse complement strand
GCGAACCTGGATAGGAGAATCTGAACCCCCATCAACTTTACGCCGTCAATCAAGAGTTGACTCTGTACTACTTGGTGAAATTGAGGTAAAATTCTCATTGATGGCCCCGGGGCTTCGAATAAAGGCATAAGGAGATGCCGCTGCAACGGCTACCTTTGATCCGAAGCCCTAGGATTTCTTTGCGCACTATTGCGCGAGTAAATGCTTTGTTCTTATTCCCGCCCGGACGATTTTTATCGTCCGGGCGGTTTTCATATTCAAACGAACGCTAGGCGGTTAGCCTAGTCCTCCCACATCTCCGGGTGGATGAGCGTGCAGTCCTTGACGCGGTTCGGGAAGTAGTCGAGGCACTCGCCCTCGCGGTAGACGTCAGCGGTGGAGCAGTGCAGGCCGCCGCCGAACGGATAGGCGTCGCGCAGGTCAACGGGGATGACGTTCATGCCGAGCTGGTCCATCTGCTCCTGCTGGTTGACCTCGGAGGCCTCGACGATGACCGTGGAGGGATCCAGGACCAGGCAGTTCATGGACAGCCACACGGAGCTGTAGCACAGCGCGGGCGGCTCGTCATGGGCGGGCTGGGCGGCGTCGACGATCTGCCAATCGTTGGCCTCGAAGATGTCCTTCTGGCCCTCGGCGGGATGACGATGCGGGTTGTTGATGATCAGGCCCGGGCGCAGCGGCACGAAGGTGGCGTCGATGTGAATCGGGTACGGGTCGCCCGGGAAGTTCATGGCATGGATGCGGTACTCGGGATAGTAGCGCTGGAACCACTCCATGGCGGTGCGGTTGGTGGTCAGGCCGTGCTGGATGAAGATATCCTTGCCCATGCGCATGAGGTCGGCGGCGTCCCACATCGGCTCGACTTCGGTGGTCACGAAGTCCTTGTTGGCGGTACGGACGAGGCGCTCTTCCAGGGTGATCTTCTCGTCGTAGTAGTTGTGCTTGTAGGAAGCGTCGGTCAGACGAGGACGGGGAGCCTGGGTCCACAGGAACTCGGGATCCTCATCGAAGTACTGCTTCATGAGCGGCCAGTAGGCCAGGTACTCGAAGTAGCGGCAGCGGAAGGAGTTGGCGGAAGCCATGATCTCGTTGCCGACGGTCAGCAGGATGTCGCGCGGAGGCATGCAGGTCATCATGGAATCGTTGCGGAAGTCCGGCGTGCCGATGGCCTGGTTCCACTGCAGGGGCGTCGGGCGGTCGACGACGACGCCGCGCTCCTCGACGGCCTTGACCAGGTTCTCGAGGCACTCGTTGCCGCGCTCGACGGTGCGCAGCGGGCGCAGGCCCCACATGCCGCGCATCTCGGAGTCGACCGGCACCTTCTCAGAGGTTGCGGGCTCCTCGGGCGGGATCATGGAGTTATCGCAGCGGCCAACGATGACGCGCTTCAACGGATCCCAGTCGTTCCAAGAGTTGACAATCTTCGCCATGACTGTCTCCTTTCTTTGAAGGTGCTTCCTACACCTTCA
>NZ_QUCY01000008.1:46263-89435 GCF_003474385.1 Eggerthella sp. AM16-19 | reverse complement strand
CCGCGTGGGACCTGGCGCGCCGCGGGGCGCGCGTGTGCGTGGTCGAGCGCCATGACCGCGCCGGCGGCCTGCTCATGTACGGCATCCCGAACATGAAGCTGGACAAGTCGGTGGTCAAGCGCCGCGTGGATCTGATGGCCGAGCTGGGCATCGAGTTCCGCCTGGGCGTCGACGCCGCCGATGCCGATGTGGCGACGGGGCTGGCTGCGGAGTTCGATGCCGTGGTGGTTGCCGCGGGCGCTTGCAAGGCGCGCGGCGTGGGAGCGGAAGGCTTCGATGCTGGCGTTGCCACGGGGGACGTGGTGTACGCGGTGGATTACCTGACCGAGCAGACGCGCGCGTTGCTCGAGGGTCGCAAGCCCGCCATCAGCGCCGAGGGCAAGGACGTGGTGGTCATCGGCGGTGGCGACACCGGCAACGACTGCATGGGCACCGCGGTGCGCCAGGGCGCGCGCACGGTTCGCCAGCTGGAATATGGTCCGCGTGCGCCGAAGGAGCGCGCGGCGTCGAACCTGTGGCCCGAATGGCCCAACGTCGCCAAGACCGACTATGGCCAAGAGGAAGCTATCGCGCTGCAGGGCGATGACCTGCGCGACTGGTGCGCCGATACGCAGAAGGTGCTGCTGGACGGCGCCGGGCGTGTGCGCGGGTTGCAGGTTCGCTCGTTCGATTGGTCGGCCGGCAAGCCCGAGCCCGTGGCAGGCTCCGAGCGCGAGGTCGATGCGCAGCTGGTACTGGTGGCCTGCGGTTTCGCGGGCCCGGAGGGCGGCGTATTCGACGCGTTCGGCGTGCCGCTGGCGACGCAGGGCCGTCCGCTTCCGGTGATGACGGCCGGCGATTCGCATCGTGCTATGCGTGCCGCCGCGGGCAAGGACGACGCCGCCGTGTACGTTGCCGGCGATGCCCGCACGGGCAGCAGCCTGGTGGTCAACGCCATGGCTGACGCCCTCAAGTGCGCCGCCGAGGTTGCTGGCGACCTGGGGCTGTAGGGGTCTGCCGGGGCTGAGCCAGGCGTTGGGGATCAAGTTGCGGGGAGGCGGGCGGTTTGCCCCCGCTTCCCCGTTCGGTGCCCATGCTGTGGCGAAGTTAGCCGAATATCGGATGCATTATTGCGCTTCCTTAATTCGTGCAATAGCATATTCAGCTACTGCTAATCACAATCGAATCGGAGTCGCATGTCACGTCGTCAAGCCACCTCACGCATCCTCTTCATCTGCCATGGCAACATCTGCAGGTCGACCATGGCCCAGTTCGTGATGCAGGACCTGGTGAACAAGGCGGGGCTGGCCGACGTCCTGCTTGTCGATTCCGCCGCCACCACCAATGACGAGATCGGGCATCCGCCGCATCATGGCACGGTCGACAAGCTCAAGCAGGTGGGCGTGCCGGTGCTGCCGCATCGCGCCCGCAAGGTCCGCGCCGACGAGTACGACGAGTGGGACCTGTTCGTGTACATGGATGACGAGAACGAGCGTCACTTGAGCCGCGTCTTCGGAAGCGATCCGGAAACGAAGTGCGTGCGCCTGCTCGCTTTCGCTGCGGGTGCGGGGCTGGTCGGCGAGGACGGGAAAGCCCTTCCCGATGCACAGGACCCGCGCGCGATCGCGCAAGCCGGCGCGAATGCCGCTGACGTGGCCGATCCCTGGTTCACCGGCAACTTCGACGACACCTACCGCGACGTGTTGGCCGGCTGCAAAGGCCTTCTGACCTGGTGTCGGGCGCAATAGTGGGGAGTTTGCATACGCAGAAGGGCTTGCGTGCAAGGGGTCTTTTGGCAAGCGGGGAGACTCGGAGCCAAAAGGTTGGGCGCAAAAGCCATCGCGCGTAAAGGGAAATTCCCGTAGAAACGGGGCCGCCGGCAGATATGCCAGCGGCCCCGTTCTCATTCCTGCGAAATCGCTTTCTATGCTCGTTGCTTGCCGGTGAAGCGGTCGACGTCGATGCAGTAGATGTTTGCGCGGGCGAGCGCCTGGTCGGTGAAGTCGGTCGAGGCTTCGGGCGCCAGGTGCTGCATGATGCGTGTGAGGCCGTAGCGCTTCGCTTCGATCCCCTGGATGCGATGGATGGTGCCCGTGCCCATGATGGAACGGTACGCGTACGAATATGCGCAGGCGTACGTGCCTGTGATCAGGCCGTCCTGCACATCCATCTCGATCGCCACGCGCGGCTCCCGGTTGAACGCGTCCGCCTTTCGGCCGACGCCGGCCGAGTGCACCCACAGCGCCAAGCGCGGTGCGTCGGCGTCGATCTCCTCGGGGTCGGCCCAGTCATAGCCGAAACTCATGGGCACGATGAACGGGCCTTCCTCGTCCACGCATGCGATACGCACCGTCTGACAGGCCTCGACCACCGCATGCAGCTGCGTGGTGCTGCGAAGCTGGCGGCCCGCCTGGCGCATGGGGCGATGCGAAACGGGCATGCCGGCCTGCGCTGCGGCACCGGCTTGGGCCATGCCGGCGATCTGCTGCGCCTGCGCGGCCTGCGCCATGGCGGCGGCCTGCTGCTGCGCCGCTGCGCCCTCGGGATAGATGGCGTGGATGTTTTGCAAGTTCATGTGTGCTCCTGTGGTGAAACGCCTGCGTTGTGCCGGCCGCGCGAAGGGCGGCGTTCGTGTTTCTCACCATAGTACGTTCCATGGCGGCGGTTGTGCGCGACGTTCGCCCAAAGCGCCAACAACACATGGTTGCGAAGGCGCGTGCATCGGGAAACGGTGCGCTGCGGTTTTTCCACGGTAAGTGAACGGCTTCGCGTCAAAAGCGCGCAAACGCACGGAAGCCCTAAAACCAGTCGCTGCACCTGCTATGCTTTGCTACATGATGGAGAACGGCCGCGCGGCGGCAGGTGGCGAAGGAGTTGGCGCAGATGGTGTTGCCGGAGAACATGGAAGGCCTCCATGGCGGGGCAGGCGTCGACGGGGCGGTTCCCGCAGGGGAGCCTCTTGCGCTTTGCGCGCTGGTCACGGGCGCGACGGGCGGCATCGGGCGCGAACTGTGCGCCGAGCTCGCCCGCGACCACGGCGTGCTCGCCCTGGTCGGGCGCAGCCAGGACAAGCTCGACGAGCTGGCGAAGAACCTTGCGGAGCGCTTCGGCGTGGGCGTGCGCACCTTCGTCGCCGACTTCGCGCAGCCGGGCGCCGTCGATGCGCTGGCGTCGCAGGTGCAGGCGGCGAACCTGCAGGTGGAGACGCTCGTGAACAACGCCGGTTTCGGCTACGATGCGCCCTTCGCGGAAAGCAGCTTGGAACGCCAACGCGCGCTTGTGCGAACCAACGACATGGCGCTCATGGAGCTTTGCCATGCGTTCGCACCCGGCATGGCGGCGCGCGGGCACGGCGGCATCCTCAATGTGGCCAGCGTGGCGGGGTTCGTTCCCGGGCCGTACATGTCCACGTACTACGCTTCGAAGGCGTTCGTCCAGTCGTTCTCAAGTGCGCTGCATATGGAGCTGCGCCCGCACGGCGTGCATGTGACCGCTCTGTGCCCCGGGCCTGTTCGCACGCCGTTTTGGGACAACGCCGACGCAGGCGGCACAGTGCTTGCCCGCATGACCATCAGCGCCCCGCGCGTTGCCTGTGCGGCTATCCGAGCGCTGGGCTGCAACCGCCTGCTGTGCTGCCCGGGCTTGCTGGCGAAGGTCATCGTGTTCGGCAGCCGCTTCGTTCCGCGCACTTGGGCCGCCGCCGCGGCGGCAAAGCTTCAGAAACCGAAAGGGTAGGGGGCGCCCGTTTGAAACAAATGGTTTCGCTATTACGGTCAAAATTTTGAGT
The DNA here is from genome assembly GCF_003474385.1 of Eggerthella sp. AM16-19. Taxonomy (NCBI): domain Bacteria; kingdom Bacillati; phylum Actinomycetota; class Coriobacteriia; order Eggerthellales; family Eggerthellaceae; genus Eggerthella; species Eggerthella sp. AM16-19. The sequence continues at coordinate 85,669 of NZ_QUCY01000008.1, read as the reverse complement.
AATGTAGCTTCCCATGGTTGGGGCAGAGGCTCATTGCGACCGTTTCATTATTCAAAGTACTTGGGAATGCGATTCAGACATGTATTCGTGACAAATACATGCTCGTTTGCGATATATGAGCTTGTAACTCAAGTTACACAAAGCCTTTTTTGACTGCAAATCGGATATGAGTTTTTCGCGCTTCACGTTATTCCCGTGAGTGAAGCGGCTCTATGGCCAGGTATGCCAAGGCTTGATAGAATAGGCGGACGCACCAAGTCCGAAACGCGGGCGGGGTCTTCGATTCAAAGGAGGCTTCGCCTATGAACCAAGTGTATGAAATCTTGCAAGCCCTTGCCGCATCGGCATGCATCGCCGAGCTTCTGCCTCAGCGATGGCGGGACTATAAGCGTTTGACGGATGAGGTCGAAGGAAAAGAAAAGCCCGGCGGCCACCGGGCTTAACTAAACCGTAAACACGACCCCGCCCGCCACCTGTAAGTTACCCGGGCTTGGTGTGCACCCGAAGTATAGCATGGAGCGGCTTGGCTTTGCCATACGCAAGCTGCTCGACAAGAAAGGCAACACGCATGGCAGAGTTCATCTACCAAATGTACAAGGCGCGCAAGGCGCACGGCGACAAGGTCATCCTCGATGATGTCACCCTGTCGTTCTATCCCGGCGCGAAAATCGGCGTGGTGGGCCCGAACGGCATGGGCAAGTCCACGCTGCTCAAGATCATGGCCGGAATCGAGGAGGTCAGCAACGGTGACGCGCGCCTGACCCCCGGTTATTCGGTGGGCATCCTGCAGCAGGAGCCGCCGCTGGACGAGGACAAGACCGTCCTTGAGAACATCGAGATGGCGTTCGCCGACGTGAAGGCCAACATCGCCCGCTTCAACGAGATCGGCACGCTCATGGGCGAGCCCGACGCCGACTTCGACGCGCTTATGGAGGAAATGGGCAAGCTGCAGGACGCCATCGACGCGGCCAACGGCTGGGACCTGGATAGCCAGCTGTCCCAGGCCATGGACGCGCTGCAGTGCCCCGACCCCGACATGCCGGTGAACGTGCTCTCCGGCGGCGAGCGTCGTCGCGTGGCGCTGTGCCGTCTGCTGCTCGAGGCCCCCGATCTGCTGCTTCTCGACGAGCCCACCAACCATCTGGACGCCGAGTCCGTGCTGTGGCTGGAGAAGTTTCTGCACAAGTACCCCGGCGCCGTGCTGGCCGTCACGCACGACCGCTACTTCCTGGACAACGTGGCCGAGTGGATCTGCGAGGTCGACCGCGGCAGCCTGTACCCGTACAAGGGCAACTACTCCACGTACCTGGAGACCAAGGCTGCGCGTATGGCGGGCCAGAAGCAGCGTGATGAGAAGCTGCAGAAGCGCCTGGCCAGCGAGCTCGAGTGGGTCCGTAGCTCCCCGAAGGCGCGCCAGGCGAAGAGCCGCGCCCGTCTGGAGCGCTACGACCAGATGGCCGCCGAGGCTGCGCAGTCCAAGAAGCTGGACTTCACCGAGATCCAGATCCCGGCCGGCCCGCGTCTGGGCGCCGAGGTCCTCAAGGTCGAGCACCTGCACAAGCAGTTCGGCGACCGCGTGCTCATGGACGACCTGTCCTTCGAGCTGCCGCGCAACGGCATCGTCGGCGTGATCGGCCCCAACGGCGTGGGCAAGTCCACCCTGTTCAAGATGATTATGGGCATCGAACAGCCCACCTCCGGCAGCCTGAAGCTCGGCGAGACGGTGAAGGTTTCCTACGTCGACCAGGGCCGTGCGGGCATCGATGGCGACAAGAACGTGTGGGAAGTCGTCTCCGGCGGCCTGGACTACATGATGGTCTGCGAAACCGAGGTGCCTAGCCGCGCATACGTGGCCAGCTTCGGCTTCAAGGGCTCCGACCAGCAGAAGCCTGCGGGCGTGCTCTCCGGCGGCGAGCGCAACCGCCTGAACCTGGCGCTGACGCTCAAGCAGGGCGGCAACCTGCTGCTTCTCGACGAGCCCACCAACGACCTGGACGTGGAAACGCTGTCCAGCCTTGAGGAGGCGCTGCTGCGCTTCCCGGGCTGCGCCGTGGTGACCAGCCACGACCGTATGTTCCTCGACCGCGTTGCCACGCACATCCTGGCGTGGGAGGGCACCGATGAGAACCCGGGCAACTGGCACTGGTTCGAGGGCAACTTCGAGAGCTACCAGAAGAACCGCATCGAGCGCCTGGGCGAGGAGGCCGCAAAGCCCCACCGCCTGCACCGCAAGCTGACCAGGGACTAAGCTCAAGCGCACAAGCGCGAACGAACGGCTCCCGCGACCCCAAAGGCCGCGGGAGTCGTTTTTACGTTGCAGGTGCATTGAGCGTTTTCGCCTTGCGTGTGGTTGGGATGTGCGAAAGAACTTCTGCGGCTCGTGTCGAGGCGGCAGGCATGTACTGAATTGCGAATATCCAAAATGGCGAATTGCCGCTAGGGGGTCTAGCTCGTCAGATTGCCAGCATGGATCGATTATCGCTGTTGGGAATAAGGCACGGAAGCGATGCGCGATCGATAGCCTTAGTTGGCTCAGGAGGGTTTCGACTGGACAAGCATGGTGGGGCGGGTTTGAGATTGCCGCTCTGATTTTGTGAGACTGCCGAACGCTGTGTAGCGGCGGCAAAAAAGCGGGGATCCCGAGTGTTCGGAATCCCCGCTTGCGTTCGGGTGGTGCTTGCCGCTTCCGCTAGTTCTTCAGCGAGTTGATGGGGGCGGGCATGCGGCCGCCGCGGTGGGCGAACACGGTGCCGGCGTGGGTGTTCACGGGCATGATCGGCGCGTAGCCGAGCAGGCCGCCGAAGTCCAGCTTGTCGCCGACCTTCTTGCCGATTGCGGGGATGACGCGCACGGCGGTGGTCTTGTTGTTGATCATGCCGATGGCGCACTCGTCGGCGATGATGCCGAAGATGGCCTCGACCGGCGTGTCGCCGGGGATGGCGATCATGTCCAGGCCGACGCTGCAGACGCAGGTCATGGCCTCGAGCTTCTCCAGGCACAGCGCACCGGACTCGGCGGCGCGGATCATGCCGGCGTCCTCGGACACGGGGATGAACGCGCCGGACAGGCCGCCGACGCTGGAGCTGGCCATGACGCCGCCCTTCTTCACGGCGTCGTTGAGCATGGCGAGCGCGGCCGTGGTGCCCGGGCCGCCGCACTGACCCACGCCGATTGCTTCCAGGATCTCGGCCACGGAGTCGCCCTCGGCCGGGGTGGGGGCCAGCGACAGGTCCAGGATGCCCTTGGCCACGCCCATGCGGCGGCTGGCCTCGCGGGCCATCAGCTCACCGGCGCGGGTGATCTTGAACGCGGTGGCCTTGATGGCCTCGGCGACCTCGGTCATATCGGCGTCCTTGGGCATGTTCGCCAGCACCTGGCGCACGACGCCCGGGCCGGAAACGCCCACGTTGACCACGGCGTCGGCCTCGCCCGAGCCGTGGAAGGCGCCGGCCATGAAGGGGTTGTCCTCCACGGCGTTGCAGAACACCACCAGCTTACCGGCGGCGATGCAGTCGCGGTCGGCGGTCAGCTCGGCGCACTGCTTGACGATGCCGGCCATTTTGAGCGCGGCGTCCATGTTGATGCCGGCGCGCGTGGAGCCGACGTTGACGCTCGAGCATACGCGCTCGGTGGCGGCAAGCGCGTTGGGGATAGAGTCCATCAGCTTGTTGTCGGCCGCCGACGCGCCCTTGTGCACGAGCGCGGAGAAGCCGCCCACGAAGTCGACGCCCACCTCGGCGCCGGCCTTGTCCATGGCCACGGCGATGCGCGACAGGTCGGTGTCGGGCACGGCGGCGCAGATCTCGGCGATGGGCGTGACGGAGATGCGCTTGTTCACGATCGGGATGCCGAACTCGCGCTCGAGCTGCTCGGCGGTGGGCACCAGCTGCTCTGCGGCCTTCGTCATCTTGTCGTACACCTTGCGCGCCATGGTGTTGATGTCCGAATCCGTGCAGGAGCGCAGGTTCAGGCCCAATGTGATGGTGCGGATGTCCAGGTGCTGCTTGCTGACCATGGCAAGCGTTTCGGCGATTTCTTCCGGGGTGATTTGCATGATGCGGTCCTTTTAACGGGCGATTCTTTTGCAACAGGATAGCAAATTGCGGCGGTATCGGTTGGGCGAAGGGGCCTATAGACAACGAAAAAGCGGGCCCGTGGGCCCGCTTTCGCGATTAGTTCGTTGCTGTGGCTTAGAAGACCGGGACGACGGCGCCCTCGTAGGTCTTGTTGATGAAGTCGCGCACGGCGTCGGACTTCAGGGCCTTGGCCAGGGCCTGAATCTTCTCGGAATCCTGGTTGCCGTCCTTGACGACCAGCACGTTGGCATAGGTCTCGGCGGCCAGGGAGTCGGTGGCCTCGACGGCCAGGGCGTCCTTCTCGACGGACAGGCCGGCAGCCTGGGCGTAGTTGCCGTTGATGCAGGCGATGTCGACGTCCTTCAGGGCGTTCGGGATGTTGGCGGCCTCAAGCTCCTTGATCTGCAGGTTCTTGGGATTCTCCACGATATCCTTGGCGGTTGCGGTGATGCCTGCGCCGTCGGCCAGCTTGATCAGGCCTTCCTGCTGCAGCAGGAGCAGAGCACGAGCCTCGTTGGTGGTGTCGTTGGGCACGGCGACGGTTGCGCCGTCGGTCAGGGCATCAAGGGAAGCAGTCTTGCCGGCGTACAGGCCGAAGGGCTCGAAGTGGATGGCCTCGACGGAGACTAGGTGCGTGCCCTTCTCCTCATTGAAGGAATCCAGGTAGGGCTGATGCTGGAAGTAGTTGGCGTCGACCTCGCCCTCCTCGGTGACCGTGTTGGGCTGGATGTAGTCGGTGAACTCCTTCACTTCGAGCGTGTAGCCCTGCTCCTTGAGCTGATCAGCCACGGCGTTGGTGAGGATCTCGGCGTGCGGGGTGGGGCTGGCGGCGACGGTGATGGTCTTGTCGTCGGAGCCGGAGTTGGAACCGGAGCCTGCGCAACCGGCCAGGACGCCGGCGGCCAGGACGCCTGCGGCGGCGAACGCCGCGAGCTTCTTCAGTGCTGACTTCTTCATGTAGGGTCTCCCTCCCATCGTTTTGCGCTTGGACGGCCCCGTGAGTTTGCGATCGGGGCGGCCAGGCGCCTTGTTTTGCGTGACGCCTAGTATACCGAGCGGGGATTTTTGGGCAATAGCTTTGCTCATACGAAAAGGCGGGTGGACGATATCTGCAAAATCGATAACCCGGTCGGCTATGACGTAGAACAGGGACGAACGGCGGCAAGGCGACGTCCAACGGCATCGCGGTGTCGGCAGAGTGTCGGAAGCCACGTTGCTCCGCCGATGCTGCCGCTCGGGAAATCGCGTCGCATTGATGCTATTTTGCAAAGCGCATTGCGCTGGACGTTGCTTCGAGGCCATGCCGTGCTGCCGACGTTGCTCTGCGAAACGTACCGTGGTGGAAGGGCATTCGGGCGTCGCCTTGCATTTCGGGCGCCGTGCAAGACCCACGGCTACCTATATATGTAGAGGTTGCGGGACTCGTTTGCAGGCGCGTTGCGTTCGTTGATTCCCACTTGTCTGGTCGGTAAAATAACGCTATTGAACAACTTGTCCATTATTGCCCGGGTTGTTCAAAACGCAAAACGCAGCAAGCTGCGTCGCGAGGCCGTTATCGTCCGGTCATCGCGTGTTCGCAGCCTGTATACGCAAGGAAGGGGGCATATGTCCACGCAACGAAGCTCCGCTTCGAACTCGGCGATAGCGTCTGCGGATACGCCGCTTGCCGCCGAGGATCGGCGCATCACGCGGTCGAAGCGTGCGCTGCGCGATGCGCTCGTTGAGTTGATCGAGGAACGCGGCCTGACCAACTTCAGCGCCAGCGACCTGTGCGCTTGCGCGGACCTCAACCGCGGCACGCTGTACAACAACTTCGGCGACATGGAGGGCCTGCTCGCCGCCCTTGAGGACGACATTATGGACGACCTGGAAAACCTCCAGTCGTGCATGCAGCAGCTCAGCCTAAAGGACGTGCTGCGCTATCGCGTGAACAAGAAGCCCATGCCGTTTCTGGTGAAGCTGTTCGACTACCTGCGCGAACAGGGTGACTTCCTGCACGCGATCATGGGCCCGAAAGGCGACCCGAGCTTCGGCCCGCGCGTGCGCGATGCCGTGTGCACCGAGATTATCCAAACCATCCTGCACGAGCGCTACCGCAGCGACCCCTCGCCGTTCGTGCAATATTACGTGGCGTTCTACGCCAGCGCGTATCTAGGGGTCATCACCCACTGGATCGAGACGGGCATGAAGGAAAGCTCGCAGGAGATGGCCCTTGTGGCCATGCGCCTGTTCTTCATCAAACCCGGCGACCCCATTCGACTGTAAGGAATAAGGCGGAACATGAGCGAGAACAACCAGAACGAGAACCTGCATATCGGCATCGACGTGGGCTCCACCACGGTCAAGCTGGCCATCTTGGACGACGCGGACCAGATCCGCTACGCGGTGTACCGTCGTCACCACGCGGACGTGCGCGCCACCATCGTCGAGGTGCTGTCCGAGGCCGCGCGCGATTTCGGCGACAAGCGCATGACCATCGCCATCACCGGATCGGGCGGCTTGCTTTTGGCCCAATGGCTGGGCATCGAGTTCGTGCAGGAGGTCATCGCCAGCAAAACCGCCGTCGAAACCTTCATCCCGAAAACGGACGTGGCCATCGAACTGGGCGGCGAGGACGCGAAGATCATCTACTTCGACAACGGCATCGAGCAGCGCATGAACGGCACGTGCGCCGGCGGCACCGGCGCGTTCATCGACCAGATGGCGGCGCTTTTGAACACCGACGCCGGCGGCCTGAACGAACTGGCGCAGCACGCCACCACCATCTATCCCATCGCCAGCCGCTGCGGCGTGTTCGCGAAAACCGACGTGCAGCCGCTGCTCAACGAAGGCGCGCGCCGCGAGGATGTCGCCGCGTCCATCTTCCAGTCCGTGGTCACGCAGACCATCTCCGGCCTGGCGTGCGGCCGCCCCATCCGCGGCTACGTGGCCTTCCTGGGCGGCCCGCTGCAGTACCTGCCTGAGCTGCGCAAACGCTTCTATGAAACGTTGAACCTGGACGAGGAGCACCGCATCGTCCCGCAAAACGCCCACCTGTTCGTGGCCGGCGGCTGCGCCATCGCCGGTGCGGCCAGCGAAACGGTGAAGGCCGAGCTGCTCTCCGACGTGCTCGAGCGCCTGAAGAGCCTCGGCGACATCCAGGGCAGCGAGGTTGTGCGCCTGCTCCCGCTGTTCGTCGACCAGGCGGAACTGGACGAGTTCAACGCCCGCCACGCCGGCGAGCGTGTGCCCCGCGGCGACCTTGCCAGCTACCGCGGCACCGCCTTCTTGGGCATCGACGCCGGTTCCACCACGTTCAAGGCCGCGCTCATCGGTCAGGACGGCGAGCTGCTGTGGACCCATTACGTGTCGAACAAGGGCGACGTGCTCGGTTGCGCGAAGGCCGCCATCGCCAAGCTCTACCGCGAGCTGCCGCGCGACGCCGCCGGCAACCCGCTGGTGACCATCGGCCACTCCACGGTCACGGGCTACGGCGAGCACCTGCTGCTCGAGGCTTTGCGCGTGGACTCGGGCGAGATCGAGACGGTCGCGCACCTGCGCGGCGCGCAGGAGATGCTGCCGGGCGTGGAGTTCATCCTGGACATCGGCGGCCAGGACATGAAATGCCTGCGCGTGAAAGACGGCGTCATCGACCACATCATGCTCAACGAGGCGTGCTCCTCGGGCTGCGGCAGCTTTATCGAGAGCTTCGCCAGCGGCCTGAACCTGGACGTGTCCGAGTTCGCGAAGACCGCCATCGGCGCGGAAAACCCCGTCGACCTGGGCAGCCGCTGCACCGTGTTCATGAACAGCCGCGTGAAGCAGGCGCAGAAGGAAGGCGCCACCGTCGGCGACATCGCCGCGGGCCTGGCCATCTCGGTCATCAAGAACGCCCTGTTCAAGGTCATCAAGATCCGCGACCCGCACGACGTGGGCAGCAAGGTTATCGTGCAGGGCGGCACGTTCCTCAACGATGCCGTGCTGCGCGCCTTCGAGCAGCTCTCGGGTGTGAACGCCGTGCGTCCCGACATCGCCGGCAACATGGGCGCGTTCGGCGCGGCGCTTCTGGCCCGCGACCGCTTCAGCCGCCAGGATTCGCAGGTCAGCGGCCTGCTGTCCCTTGACGCGCTCGAGGCCCTTGCCCCCACGCGCAGGACCGTGCGCTGCAAGGCGTGCTCGAACCACTGCCTGCTCACCGTCAACGACTTCGGCATCGACGAGGCCACGGGCAAGCACCGCCGCTTCATCACAGGCAACCGTTGCGAGAAGGGGGCCGGCGCGCTCGGCCAGGCGACGAAGGCCGACAAGGTTCCTAACCTGTTCGAGTACAAGTCGAAGCGCCTGTTCGACCACTACACGCCGCTGGCGGAGCAGGACGCGCCGCGCGGCACCGTGGGCATCCCGCGCGCGCTGAACATGTACGAGAACTACCCGTTCTGGTTCACCTTCTTCACGAAGCTGGGCTGGCGCGTGGTGCTCTCGGACCCGTCCACGAAGAAAACCTACGAGGCCGGCATCGAGTCCATGCCGTCGGAGAGCGTGTGCTACCCGGCGAAGCTCTCGCACGGCCACATCATGAACCTGCTGGACAAGCACCCCGACTTCATCTGGTTCCCCTGCAGCAAGTGGGAGCGCCAGGAGGACGAGGGCGCTGGCAACCACTTCAACTGCCCCATCGTGGCCAGCTACGCCGAGGCTCTGCGTCTCAACATCGACGAGCTGCGCGACTCCGACATGCAGTTCCTGAACCCGTGGCTGCCCTACGATAAGAAGGAGCACCTTAAGAAGCGCCTGTTCGTGGAACTGATCCAGGCGCATCCCGAGCTGTGCGGCAAGGGCGTGGCGGCGCCCACGCAGGCCGAGGTCGACGCCGCGGTCGACGCCGCATGGGCCGAGGACGAGGCGTTCAAGGCCGACATCCGCGAGAAGGGCGCCGAGACGCTGCTGTGGATGGAGAAGACCCACACGCACGGCATCGTGCTGGCGGGCCGCCCGTACCACAACGACCCCGAGATCAACCACGCCATCCCCGAGCTTCTGACCAGCTTCGGCCTGGCGGTGCTCACCGAGGACTCCATCGCGCACTTGGGCACGCTCGAGCGCCCCATCCGCCTGGTGGACCAGTGGATGTACCACACGCGCCTGTACGCCGCGGCGAAGGTGGCGTCGGAGCGCAAGGACCTCGACCTCATCCAGCTGAACAGCTTCGGCTGCGGCCTTGACGCGCTGACCACCGATCAGGTGCAGGAGATCTTGGAGCAGGCGGGCAAGGTGTACACCGTGCTGAAGATCGACGAGGTGTCCAACCTCGGCGCCGCGCGCATCCGCGTGCGCAGCCTGCTTGCGGCCCTGAAGGACCAGGCCGACGAGGAGGCCGAGGCCCGTGCGGCGGAGCAGGTGCAGAACGCCGCGGGCTGCGGCGCGTGCAGCTTGGACGTGGAGCAGCTGCTGGCGGAGGCCGAGGAGCGCGCGGCGGGCAAGCAGGCCGGCGGCGCCGATGCCGAGGCCGTGCAGGCCGCGGCGGCAGCCATCAAACCGCCCGCAAGCTTCACGGAAAAGGCTGCGCCCGAGGTGCAGGCCGAGTTCAAGCAGCGCGACAGCGGTGCTTCGACGGAGTTCCCGCGCGCCCAGTTCACCAAGGAGATGCGCGATGCGGGCTACACCATCCTGGCCCCGCAGATGGCGCCGTACCACTTCGAGCTGCTCGTGCCCATCTTCGAGCGCTTCGGCTACAACGTGGAGCTGCTGCCCTCCGTGGACCACGGAGCGGTGGACGCTGGCCTGAAGTATGTGAACAACGACATCTGCTACCCGTCCATCCTGGTCACGGGCCAGATCATGGAAGCGGTCATGTCCGGCAAGTACGACACCGACAAGCTGGCGGTGCTCATCACGCAGACCGGCGGCGGCTGCCGTGCCACGAACTACATCTCGCTTATCCGCAAGGCGCTCAAGTCGGTGGGCCTGTCGCATATCCCGGTCATCGCCATCAGCTTCAAGGACCTGGGCGAGGTCAACCCCGGCTTCTCCATCACGCCGGCCATGCTCTACCAGGCGGTTTCCGCGCTGCAGTACGGCGACCTGCTCATGATGTGCCTGTACCGCACGCGCCCCTACGAGGTGGAGCCCGGCAGTGCGAACGCCCTGTTCGACCACTGGATGGCCGAGTGCAAGCGACAGCTGAAACGCGGCGTGAAGCGCGGCGAGTTCAAGCGCACGGTCAAGCAGATCGTCGAGGACTTCGACACGCTGCCTTTGCGGGGCGAGGGCACCAAGCCGCGTGTCGGCGTGGTCGGTGAGATCCTGGTGAAGTTCCACCCCACGGCGAACAACCAGATCGTCGATGTCATCGAGCGCGAGGGCTGCGAGGCCGTGGTGCCGGGGCTTATCGAGTTCTTCCTGTTCGGCACGGCGGGCGGCATCTTCCAGAAGGACCCGCTCGGCCGTTCGGCCAAGGGCGCGTTCGGCAGCAAGATCGCCCTGCAGGTGGTGAAGGCCCTGCGCGCGCCGGTGACCAAGGCGCTCGAGGAGTCCACGCGCTTCAACCCACCGGCGAGCATCTACGAGCTGGCCGAGTACGCAAGCGAAATTTTGAGCCTGTGCAACTCCATGGGCGAGGGCTGGCTGCTCACGGCCGAGATGGTGGAGCTCATCCGCACGGGCGCGCCGAACGTGGTGTGCACGCAGCCGTTCGCCTGCCTGCCGAACCACGTGGTGGGCAAGGCGGTCATCAAGGAGCTGCGCCGCCGCTACCCGGAGAGCAACATCGTGGCCGTCGACTACGACCCCGGCGCGTCCGAGGTCAACCAGCTCAACCGCATCAAGCTCATGATCGCGGTGGCGAAGAGCAACCTGGCCGACAAGGAGGCCGAGGCCCGCGCGGCTCGCACGGCGGCGGCCACGCCGGCGATCGAGGAAGCCGGTGCGCTCGACGTGCAGGAAACGAGGGCGTAAGGTCGTCAGCAAGGGCGGTGGAGGGCCTCGCCCTCGCATCTTCGTTGCGTGAGACGATAGGAAGGAACTACATGGCTGGCAAGCTGATCATCTGCCCGACGCCCATCGGCAACCTGGGCGACATGCCGCAGCGCGCGCTTGATGCGCTGACCAGCGCCGATGTGGTGTGCGCGGAGGACACGCGCGTCACCGGCAAGCTGTTGGCGGCGTTCGGCATCGGCAAGCGCCTGGAGCGTCTTGACGAGGCGCTCATCGGCTCTCGCGCCGACGGCATCGTGGCGCGCGTGGAGGCGGGCGAGGTCATCGCGTACTGCAGCGACGCCGGCATGCCGGGCGTGTCCGACCCGGGCCTGCGCCTGGTGCGCGCATGCCGGGAGGCAGGCGCGCCGGTGGAGGTGCTGCCCGGGCCTACCGCCACCGCCACAGCGTACGTGGCCAGCGGCTGTACGAATCCGCGCTTCTATTTCGGCGGTTTCTTCCCGCGCAAGGCCGGGGAGCAGAAGGCGGCGCTCGACGCGGTGCGCACGTTGGATGCGGCGCTTATCTATTACGAAAGCCCGAACCGCATCGCCGGGGCGCTGGCGGCGTTGGCCGAGGCGTTCCCGCTGCGCGAGGCGGCCGTGTGCCGCGAGCTCACGAAGCTGCATGAGGAAGTGGTGCGCGACACGCTGCCTGCGTTGCGCGACGAGTTCGCCGCCCGCGAGGCGGCCGGCGGCATCAAGGGCGAAATCGTCGTCGTGATCGACGGGCCCAGCGAGGCGGAGGGGCAGGCTGCTCAGGAAAGCGCCGAGGATTCCGCTCGCGTCCGTGCCGCCCAGCTCAAGGCCGAGGGCGCGCGCAACAAGGACATCGCGAAAACGCTGGCGGCCGAGTTCGGTCTGCCGCGCAACGCCGCGTACGAGATCGCGTTGGAGGCCTAGGGCGTGGCCAGCGAAAACCGATCCGGTCCGGTGCGCGCGCGCCGCGTGGACCCGGGCGAGCTCAAGCGCCAGGCGGCGGGCGGTTCGCGCGGGGTGGGCACCGCGTCGCAGCGACGTTCGGCCGCTTCCGGTCGCGGGAGCGGCGAGCCGGGGAAGGTTGCGCCGCGGCAACGTTCGTCGAGTGCCGGGCGCACGACGGTCGGGGCAGGGAAGGCCGGTGTGCAAATCGTGCGTCGCAAGCCTGCGCGCGCGGCGGCGCCCGAGATGCTTCACGTTGACGGCATCGAGGTGCGCTTGCAGCGCAAAAAGGTGAAGAACCTCAACCTGCGCATCGCCCGCGACGGCGGCCATGTGGACGCATCCGCGCCCGCCTGGATGTCGCCGGCCGACGTGGCCGATTTCGTGCATCGCAAGCATGATTGGATTCAAGCCCAGATGGAGCGCGTGTCCGCCACGCCCATGGCGCAGGCATCGCAGGCGTCGAAAGCCGAGGTGGCACAGTGGCGCGCGGTGGTGCAGGCCTGCGTGCCGGCGTTGGTGGCGGCATGGGAGCCCATCATGGGGGTGAAGGCGGGCCAGCTGGCGTATCGCAACATGACCAGTCGCTGGGGCAGCTGCCAACCTTCCACGGGCCGCATCTGCATCAACTTGCGCCTGGCGCTCTACCCGCCGGAATGCCTGGAGTACGTGGTGGTGCACGAGCTGTGCCACCTGCTGGAACGAGGCCACGGCCCAAGGTTCCGCCAGCTCATGGACCGCTTCATGCCCGACTGGAGGCAGCGTCGCGACAAACTGCGGTAGGGGGCGCTGCTTCGGCACCTCTCCCGTTGGCGATGGGCGAGGCGATCGTGGGCGGGGAGACGTTTGGGAGAAGGCTTCCGTTCCCCGAGCATCCGTCCTGGACGCCCTCTCCGTCCTTTGTTTGCCTGGAAGGCCTCCTTCCGTGCGCGTTTCGTGCGCGGATGGTTGCGGGTGCGCTGCAACTGCTACCATCGCGGTATGGATACGAACGAAACCAACCTCGAAGACGCGGCGAACGCGTCTCGTTTGAAAACCGCTGCGCCGGCTGCTGTAGCCGACCCCGAACCCGAGCGCGACGGCTTGCCCCTGCGGCAGCGCCGTGTGGTGCTGGGCATCATGGTGTCGGGTACCACGGCGGCGTGCATCTCCCAAAGCATGATGATCGCCGCGCTGCTGGCGGTCATGCACGAGTACGGCATCAGCGCAAGCTCCGGCCAGCTGCTCACCACGGCGTACATCTTCGTGTTGGGACTGGTCAGCGCCATGACGGGCTATCTGATGAACCGGTTCGATTCCAAGAAGCTGTTCTTCGCGTCCATGGCGTCGTTCGCCATCGGGTGCGCTGCAGCCATCTTCGCGCCGAACTATCCCTGCCTGCTGGCGGCGCGCCTGCTGCAGGCCGGCGGCGCCGGCATCTGCCTGCCGCTCGTGCAGCTGGTGGCGCTGAACATCTACCCGAAAAGCCAGTATGGCCAGGCCGCGGCCATCGTGGGCATGATTATCGGGTTCGCGCCTGCCATCGGCCCGACCATCAGCGGCTTCCTCATCGACGCGTGGGGCTGGCGCTCCATGTTCTGGATGCTCGGCGCCATCGCGCTTGCGGTGATGGTTCTGACGGTTCTGCTGCTCGACGACGTGGTGCGTCGCCCCGACCATCCGGGCCATTTCGACCTGGTATCGGCGCTTCTATATTCCGGCGGCTTCGTGCTGGTGATGATCGCTGCCACCATGCTGGAATCGGGCGGGTTCGTGGGCGCGGGCTTCATCGCCCCCTTGTTGCTGGGCGTGGCCGGGCTTGTCGTGTTCGCGCGTCGTCAGCTGCGCGTTCCCGAACCGTTCCTGAGGCTGCAATGCTTCCGCGACAAGACGTTCGCCGTCTCCACGCTCATCGTCATCTGCGCGCACATGATGTTCATGGCGCCGTCGATCATGGTGCCGCTGTTCGTGCAGGATATCCAGGGGTTTTCCGCCACGGTGTCGGGCCTGACGCTTCTGCCCGGCGCCATCATGATGGGCGTGATGAACCCCATCACCGGGCGCTTGCTGGACCGTCGCGGCCCGCGCCCGCTTATTGTGGCGGGCTGCGTTACGGTGCTTGCGGGCACGGTGGCGTTCGCCCTTATCCCCGCCAGCGCCCCCGAATGGGTTGTCACGGTGCTCTACGGCGTTCGCGCGACGGGCATCGCGTGCCTGATGATGCCGCTGACAGCGTGGGCGTGCACCACGCTCGATCCCGACGAACTGGCGCAGGCGTCGGCCATCATCACCTCCGCGCGACAGCTCATCGGCAGCCTTTCGGCATCGGTGTTTATCGCCGCTATGGCGTTGACCTCGCAAAACGCGCTAGGTGTCGACCTCGGCGGCTTCGACTTCAGCTTCTGGCTGCAATGCGGCGTCCCCGTGATCGCGTTCGTGCTGGGCATGTTCGTCCTGCCGAAGATGGGAAGCGTTGCGAAATAACGGGGCTGTCGTGCCATTGTGGTGAGGAGGGATGGTCCGAAGGTATTTCGTTGTTAGCGCCGTTTTAGGATGGCCTCTAGCGTCTCGGTAAGCTCTTCAAGCAGAGGGTCGTTGTCTTCCTTTTTCCAGACAAGGAAAACTGGAACATCTGCCTCTCCGTCGGCGAAGGGGAGAAATGCTGCATTTGGATAAGTACTTGCTATATAAGGTTCATTGGTGGCTATGAGACAACCCTTGTCCTCACTAATGAACTGTGTGTTGTCCTCGATTGTACAGAGGTGCGTAAAATGCGGCTCGACGTCTGACTTATCGAATAAATCGAGCAGTAGGGGCAAAGCGTATCGTATATCGTGGGGCCACCCGACGGCGACAGAGCGAAGGTCATTGGGTGAAATGGTCGTTAGATTTGCGAGTGGGTTGCTTTTATTGACGACTACGATTGATTGGGACGTTCCGACGCGAGCGGATGTCAGCGAATCGCTCTTTGGTTTCCCAAGGATGAGCGCGGCATCAACGGAGCCCTCAATTACGGCAGATAAACATGACCCGCTATCTCTTCTTACTACGAGAATTCTTCGTTGTGGGTCAAGGCGTTTCAGCGCCTCCACTCCTTCTCGGTTGATAAGTTTGCTTCTTGCTGGGGCATAGGCTGCTGCAAGGATAAATGTTCTGGGGGTGTCACTTTTTTCTTTGGGAAGCTTGGCTAAGCGCTCGAACTCTTTGACATTGCGGCTGATGTTGTCGGCAAGGGGCTTAAGGAGCAAGGCTTTCTCTGTTGGAACGATAGCGCGCCCTTCCTTTACGAATAGCTTTATGCCGAGCTCTGTTTCCAAATCTCCTAGTGCTTTTGATATGGCGGCGGGTGTTACGAAGTGTGTTTGAGCGGTTTCCTTAAAGCTGCTCGTGTCTACCGCCGTCGAAAAATAGCTGAGCTGCTGAATATTCATACGCTGATCCGATCGTGATTGGATTTACTTTTGATTATATAAGGACTTCGACTTTGCTATTTGCGGAATTGGCATAAGGCATGGATAACAATTAGTTGCCCATCGCAAACCGATGGTGTTTATTTGCGCAACAATAACCGTGTTACAAATGGCTCACCCGATATCGGATAGGCACGCAATCAAGAATGAAGGGAGATGATTATGGAGTATGTTGGAAAAGGTGGCTCACTAAAGCTTAAGTTTGCAGCTGCTTTGGCGGCTTGTGCGTTGGCTTTTGGCGTTGCTGTTAGCGCAAGCGACTCGGCATTTGCGTATGATTACAGCCAGGGTAATTGGGGCGATAGCTCTTACTCGAGTTATGCGTATGCTTCAGACGTGTCGTATACGTCCGCTAGGAGCAAGCTTAACGATTCGTCGGCATGGGATGCTTGCTATGGTGGAGCGAACCATTATGTTGAGGTTGCGGCAACAGGATACGTTTGGGATGTCAAATTTGTTGGTAGCCCCATTTATTATTGGAATGCGGGCAAAAGCGGATATCTTCTCAACAACGTAAAAGAGAGAGGCTTTCCTCAAGCGCTTCTGTGGTTCAACAATCCTAACAGCTACAACACGACAATTTCTGGCGTCTGGAGTCCTGATAGTATCTAGCGAGGTTAGGGGCGTTGCTTTTGGCGGCGCCCTATTTGAATGGAGCCCTGATGCGCGTAGAAATATCGCATTACACTAAAGTTATAAAAGATATAACGGTTCTTGACGACGTCAATCTAACTCTTGAACCAGGAACATGCTATGGCCTACGTGGTAAAAACGGGTCTGGCAAAACGATGTTGTTGCGTGCAATTGCTGGTTTGCTCTTCCCAACATCGGGAGGCGTTTTTGTTGATGGTAAAAAACTAGGGAAAGATATTGACTTCCCGGCTTCTGTGGGCTTATTGATTGAAACTCCGTCGTTTTTGCCTCGATACTCAGGGTTTAAGAACCTGCAGTTGCTTGCTGGGCTGCGTGGGATTGCCAGCGATGAGGATGTAGCAGAAGCCCTTCGGTGTGTCGGTCTTGACCTTGATGATAAGCGGCCTTATCGCAAATACTCGCTCGGCATGCAACAGCGCTTGGGGATTGCGTGCGCCATTATGGAACATCCTGGCCTCATTCTCCTGGATGAGCCTATCAATGCGCTTGACCCATCTGGAGTTGCGTGCGTAGAAACAATTGTGCGTGAAGAAAGAGAGCGCGGGGCAATTATTGTTGTGGCTTGCCACGATGCCGAAGAGTTGGATCTTCTGGCTGACGAGATCTTCGTCATGGCCGAAGGGCGTTTGATAAGTCGAGAGAAGGCAGACGGTTAAGATGCGGCAAACAAAGAACACGGTTTCCGCAAAGTGTCCTATTAAATTAGCTATTGCACTTTCGCTTGTAATAATATTGGTTGCAGCTTGTGCGCTTCGCATCTACTCAGTCAATAATTTATCTCAGCAGAAACCTTCTGCTAGCTATTCGATTTCTGAAGATATGCCAATCTTGAACTCCGCTGGTTCTGATGTATATGCCAGAGTGCTTAACTATTGCGTTCTGTCCAAAGATGAAGCACTGTCTGCTTTTCCTGATTGCCAAAGCGAATTGGATATATTGGGGCCTGATACGGAGACTAAAATTCTTATTGTTCGGGTTGCTTTTTTCAACAAGAGCAGTAATGAGCAGATGGTGGAGCCCGCTTGTCTAAAGGCTCAGGCTGGCGCTTGGGCGAATGGCATGGACCTCAGATTGTTTTGCAAGATTAATAACGTTGCGGGCATGGCGGGACGTCTTGCTGCGGGGCGGTCTGTGGAGATGCTGGTTCCTTATGTTGCGTCCGACAATCAGTTTGGCTTTAGCCGCGAATGGGATACGTTTGAAAATGCATCATTTAACTTGGTGACAGCGACATATCCGCAAAAGACGTATATCCAGCTTTCTAACAAGCTCGCTTTCGAAGTATTTTCCTTTTCGGCAAATGTAGGGGAAGGGGAATAGAATGACACGTGCAATTGCGTATGAGATTAAGCGAACATTTGGCTCCGGTGGTTTTGCTGTAGCTTTGTTTGCTGCTTCGGCGCTTTCTGTTGCCCAAGTTGCCATGGTTTCTGCTCCGTTTGCGTATTCGGACGGTTGGCAAATGTGGCGAAGCGGCGCCAATGGTGCGTTTCCTCCGTCGTCCTACAATACTTGGATTGGGCTTACTGCGTATTCGGTCTTCACGATGATGTTTTACTACGCGCTTCCATTGCTAGCTTGTTTTCCTGCAGCGAGCTCCTTGTGCTCTGATGTTCGTTCCGGATACGCATGCCAGGTTGTTTCGCGTATTGGCAGGGGACGCTACGTTGCCTCGAAGGTGTTTGCTGCCAGTTTGGCGGCAGTCGTTGTGATTGTTGTTCCGCTGGTGCTGAATGTTGTGGCGACGGCCTGCTTGGTGCCTGCATTGTGGCCGGACTCTGCTGAGTCTACGTTCTTTGTGGGGCCGAGCAATACGCTGGCGAGCGTTTTCTTCACATGTCCGCTAGCGTTTATTGCTCTGTTTTCTGCGCTGGCGGTAGGTTTGGGCGTTGCTTGCGTGATGTTGTCTTACGCTCTGTCGTTTTTGATCGCTAGCCGGTTCGTCGTCTTGCTTATTCCCATGGCAGCGTGCTTCGCTCTTCAATTTGCTTTGCAGGGTTCCGCGTTTGCGGGATTTGCTCCTATTAATGCGATATTGCCGTTTCAACCTCAGCCTTCAATATTTGTTATTTCGGCCGGGCTACAAGTGCTTGCCATTGCAACGTTGTTTGGTATTACCGTTTTTCAGGCTGAGCATTTTGAGGGTACGCGATGAATTCGGCAAAGCAACATTGGGCCGTGCTAGGTATTGGCTATATGTGGAAGATGAATCAATCGGTTTCTTTTGCCCTGGTGATTTATGGGGTGCTGTCGGCGGCTCTTCTAGCAAGGTCGGTTTGGGAGGCTGATGGTTTGATTGATGCGTTGGCTACGTTGGGGGTTGACCCTTTGTATGACGGGGTATCCGGTTCGTTGAACGTAGCCTGGTTTGACTGCCTGCTGTTTTTCCTATTTGGCATGAAGGAGCCGTCTGGTGCGATAAACGAGGTGTTGATGCTGAATATCGCATGGGTTCTTTTATTTTTGTTGGTTGGCTTTGCAGCGTGCTGTTCGGCTGGGTATAAGTGCACTTTGCCGGTTGCTTTGAGGTGCGGGGGCAGGAAAAGGCAAGCTCTGATCATGTTGCTGTGGTTGGTAACGGTTGTCTTGTTGCTGCTAGCTGAGCTTGCTGTCATTGCATATATTGTCCCAGCCGCATTAGGCGTGCTGGCTCAAGGCGATATATGCTCGCTTTCTCCGTATGTCCAGCTGTTAGTTGGGGAAGAGGTCAGCTCGTTAGAGCTTGCGGACTTGGGACTTATGTTCGTTGCGAATGCTGCCTGGCTAATTGCGGTGGCATTGGGTGTTGCGGCGTTCTGCACGATTGCTGGTCGGCCCCTGGCTATGTTGTTGTTGCTTGGATTGGCTGTTGGTTCGGCGTATGCGCCAACGGCGTTTCCTTTGTTGGATTATGCGATGGTTGCTCGTTCTGCGATATTCGGGTCAGGCTTGATTGAGCCGCTGATGAGCGTGTTTATTGCGGTTGTTGTTGATGCTGCGGCGCTGTTGCTTCTGGTTGTCGCTCGAATGCGTGCTGAATGGAAGTGAATATGATTAATGCGATAGTACGTTTTGCGAAGGATGCTAGGACGTTGACTGTAACAACTGGACTGATTGTCGCGCTTCTAGCCCTATTGTGCGGGTGTTCTTCACTCCCTTCTTCCCATACGGGGGAGGTGTCTGTAGACCCGGGCGATGCATCGGATGTGCAAGGTGCGAGAGTTTCGGAAGGACTTCCTTTTAATAGTTCGATTATTAATAAAGCATCAGAGGACGAAGGGGATCTTGTCATAACGCTGCTTGAATATAGCGTTGACCCGTCGTTGCCATTAGGTGCGGTCCCCCTTTGGACGAGTGGCCAGGCAGATGAAAGCGTGGGCGGGCATTGGGAGATTAACGAGGACGGTGTTGCTTCCGATGGCTGGGCGTTTGTGAACGCTCGTTTTCGCGTGACAAATAACGAAGATGTTGCAAGAACGTTTAACATGGGGACTTTCCGACTGATGCCTTTCAATGAAGCTGGCGAAAGGGTGCCATTGCTGTATGGGGCCGACCCTATTTGGTTTGAATTGGGCGAGCCGAACACCAAGAGTTACTATAACGCGACTGTTCAACCGCATGAGTCGGTGGAATTTGGTATGTCGTTTATTTGTCGGAAGGATTTGTTTGACAATGCTACCGTTTATCTAACCGTTGGCGAAGACATTATCGGCCTTGAAACCACGAATATAAAAGGCTTCCTTCTCGGGTCAACTGCGGAGCAGCAATGAGCAGCTTGCGTTTTTCCGAGCGAAAGACGGCGATACGTTCGTTTGGAGGCTTGTTTAGGATGCATAAAAGCTTACCGTTTGCAGCGTTGCTGGTCGGGATTGTTGCTGCATCTTTTGCGTGCGTGAAAACGGCGGTTTCCGTCGACATAGGGCTGTGCGCTATGGATTGCTTGCTTGATGCTTGCGATTCGGCGCGGGGGATTCCTCTGTTGTGGTTGGTGTGTCCGGTGCTCTCGGCGTTTTATCTTGGGTGGTTGTGGCAGGCGCGTGAGGTGCCGGTTGCGGTTGTTCTTTCGGGAAGTCGCGTTCGCTTGGCGGGTGCTCAGTTAGTGGATGCCGTAATTGTCTCGGTTGCGGTTTCGCTGGCTTTCATAGTGTCGCTGATATTGTTTGGCGTGTTGCTTACGGGGGGCTTTTGCAACTTCGACGCCACAGCAAGTCGTTTCGCGTGCGTCAATAAGGGGCTTACGCTTGAAATTGTGCCGGTGACAGAAATAGTCGCTACGGTCTATCTGTACTGTGCTGTCTCTCAGATAGCGTTATTTGCGGTGTTCTATGTTGTGCGGACTTTCGTGACTACAAAGGGAGCAATAGCAATTTTGGGAGTGCTTTGCTTGCCTGCGGTGCACGGTCACGATTCGTTTATCTACGATGTTGCGCACAACATTCTTGGTGGTTCGATTATTTTCCCCAATCCTCTTTCGTTCTTGTTCGAGACTGCAAATGTGGGTCACGCATCATGGTTGCCTGGGGCTGGTCACGGGCTTCTCTCGTTGCTTGCTATAATGGGTGTATTGTTAGGGTTTGCGTTTTTGCTGGCTCGTAGGCGAGAGTTTCTGTGACGCAAACGCAAAACCGCGAGACGAGGCAGGGCAAGAACTTGCAAATCGTCCTCCCCTAAAAACAAGAAACCCGGCTCGTGGCCGGGTTTCCCTTTAGATCGTATTCATCTGCGCAAGCGTTGCGTTGTACCAGTGTTCCCAGTTCGGCGGGCAGTATTTCTTGGCCGCCTCCACCGAGATGGTGTAGCCGTAGCCGCGGGCAAGGCCGGCCACGTGGTCGCGGATGGCCTCTTCCCAGCTTCCCCAGCTGCAGCCGCCCCAGCCCCAGGCGTTGCAGCTGCCGGAGCAGTACAGGCCCTTGGAGCTTTCGGTGTTGGAGATGGCGGGCGACCAACGCGGGTCCACGCCGTAATCCCAAGCGGCCTCGGCGAACACCTTGCCCGTGCCTGCCATAGGCGAACCGGCCAGATATGCGTCGATGCGGCCGGCCCACTGCGTCACGAACACGTCGCGCTCGCTTGCCCAGTCGGCGCCGTCGTCGCTGGGCGCCTCCACGGTGCCCGCGGAAGATCCGCCCGCTGCCTCGGCGGCAGCCGGAGCGCTGGCGGAATCGGCCTGCTCCTGCTTGTCCGCCTCCTTTGCAGCTTCGGCTTTGGCTGCCTCGGCTTCAGCAGCCTTTGCGGCCTCTTCGGCCTGGCGGGCCGCTTCCTCCTGCGCTTTGCGCTGGGCCTCCTGGCGCGCCTGCTGGGCGGCGGAAAGCGCCTGCTCGGCGTTGGCTGCCTCGGCGTCGGCGTCCTTCTTCGCCTGCGAAAGGCCGCGCTTCGTTTGGTCGAGCTCGTCTTTCAACTCGCTAAGGCGCTTGATCTCGGCCTGGTTGCTGCTGTAGATGTGGGACACGTACTCAAGCGACGTGAAGAAATCCACGATGTTCTCGGAGCTGAGGACCATTTCCAGCAAGCCGGGCGTGGAAGCCTGGGTCTTGTACAGCTTCACCGCGGCAGCGGAGCTGCGCTCCTGCTGAGTGGGAAGGGTGTCCTCGATCTCGGCGATGCGCGCTTCGTTGTCGGCGATCTGCTGATTCAGATCGTCGATGCGGCTTATGGCCTGGTCGTACTCGGCGGCAGTGCGCTCGACCTCCTGTTGTGCGGCGTCTGCCTGCACGTTCGTGTCGATGTCCTCTGCCCATGCGGTTCGCTGAGCCATGCCCGCGACCGGCACGCTTGCGAAGGCCAACGTCGCGCTCAAGGCGACGGTCAGCGGCAAGCGGTGGCGAGGGCGGCTGCTCGGGTTCATTTGAAGTTTGTTAGAAAACATCCGCCATCCTTCGATTTATAACAATTAGCATTGATTATACCGGTCGGATATGTTCAAAACGTGCCGCTCATTAAACGTGCACAAGCGCTCGAGCCCGCCGGATCGCCCGATGATTGCGTGGTGGCAGGCTTGGGGGCAAGCTTCGCGCCGTCCCCGCGTGGTACAATCGGGAGCACTGCGAAAACCCAGGTTGGCGGGGCATCATTCGCCCGACTGCGGCCGCGAGCAAAAGGAAGCACCATGTCAAAGGGAACCTACTCGTTCACCACGCCCATCTATTATGTGAACGCCGAGCCCCATCTGGGCACGGCCTACACCACCGTCGCCGCCGACACCGTCGCGCGCTACCAGCGCATGAACGGTTACGACGTGGCGTTCGTCACGGGCATGGACGAGCACGGCCAGAAAGTGGCCGATACCGCCGAGTCGAAGGGCATGACCCCGCAGGCCTGGTGCGATTCCATGGAGCCGGCGTTCCGCAACGTGTGGGATCTGCTCGACATCACCTACACCGATTTCGTGCGCACCACCCAGTCGCGCCACGCCCGCACCGTGCAGAAGTTCTGGCAGGACCTGTTCGACAAGGGCTGGTGCTACAAGGGCAGCTATGAGGGCTGGTACTGCGTGCACGAGGAAACCTATTACGCCGAGTCCGACCTTGAGAAGAACGAGGACGGCGAGCTGGTGTGCCCCGATTGCCATCGCCCGGTGCAGAAGGCCGGCGGCGAGGAGAACTGGTTCTTCAAGCTTTCCGAGTTCCAGGAGCCGCTGCTGAAGTTCTACGAGGAGAACCCTGACTTCATCCGCCCCGAAACGCGCAAGAACGAGGTGGTCACCTTCGTGAAGAGCGGTCTGAAGGACCTGTCCATCAGCCGTTCCACCTTCGACTGGGGCGTGCCGCTGCCCTTCGACGAGGGCCATGTGGCTTACGTGTGGGCCGACGCCCTGCTGGCCTACCTCACGGGCATCGGCTACGGCGACGAGCAGCGCGCCGGCGAGTTCGAGCAGCGCTGGCCCATGCAGTACCACTTCGTGGGCAAGGACATCACGCGTTTTCACTGCGTCATCTGGCCGGCCATGCTCATGGCCGCCGGCCTGCCCATCACGCACACGGTGTTCGGCCACGGCTTTTTGCTCACCAAGGGCGAGAAGATGTCGAAGTCCAAGGGCAACGGCATGAAGCCCGCCGATCTGGTGAAGATCTTCGGCGTTGACGCGTACCGCTACTACTTCATGTCCGATGTGCAGTTCGGTCATGACGGCAACATCTCCATGGAGCGCATGGTGCAGGTGTACAACGCCGATTTGGCCAACACCTGGGGCAACCTGTGCAGCCGCGTGTTCAACATGACGAACAAGTACTTCGACGGCAAGGTGCCCGCTGTGCCGGCCGACGCCGCCGAGCGCGTTGCCAACCCCATGCTGCCCATCGTCGAGCAGCTGTACGCGAAGTACGACGCCTGCATGTCCCAGGTCGACTTCACCGGCGCCGCCGCCGCGGTGCAGGAGCTTGCCGGTCGCGTGAACCTCTACGTCGAGGAAAGCGCCCCGTGGAACCTGGCGAAGAAGGAGGAGACGCAGGGCGACCTGGCCGCCGTCATCTACAACGCGCTCGAGGCCATCCGCATCATCGCGCTGTACATGGCCCCGTTCATGCCGAACACCTCCAACGAGGTCTTCGATCGCCTGAGCCTGGGCAAGGTCACCGACGTGGTGGACGTCGAGGACGCCACGAAGTGGGGCCAGCTGCCCGCCGGCAACACGGTCACCGTGGGCGACCCGCTGTTCCCACGCCTGAACATGGACGAGATCCAGATCGAGGAATAAAGAGGTTCCGCCTGCCAAACGGCAGGCGGAACGCTTGATGCTGAGGCGGATCGCGGCGAAGGAGCCTCCTTCGCCGCGCCGCGCATCGCGACACTTCAAGTCCTGACATTTCGGGGACGTAGCGTTAAGTGTCAGGGCGAAGGGGAGACCCTTCGCCCTGCTGCATATATATGTATAGGGAAGGGATGCATGGCCGAGGAAGAGCAACAACCGGTTTTCGCCGACGCGCTGTTTCGGCAGAAACGCAAGCATGGAAAGTTTCGCCTGGTGGAGCCGCCGCGGATTGCCGGTCCGGTGGTGGATACGCACGCGCATGTGCATCTGCTGGCGGATCCGGCCCTGGAGTTCGCGCGCTGCGCGGCGTGGGGCGTGAACTTCGTTTGCGACATCATCGATGTGCAGGAAGATGCCCCGGACGTGTTCGAGCGCATCGACGATTGGTACGCCCAGGCGCAGTCGCGCTTGCCCGAAGCGGTGGAGCGCACGCGCGAGGTGTTGACAGCCGGCGGCGACGAGCTGACGCATCTGCCCGACGGTGCCGATCCCGCATGCTTCGCGCTGCCCGACGATGCGGCATCGCGTCCGTTGCCGCGCCTGCGCCTGGCGGCCGGCGTGCATCCGCATAATGCGCGCTTTTACGATGACGCCATGGAATCTCGCCTGGTCAATTGCCTGGCCGACCCGCGCATATGTGCCGTGGGCGAAATCGGCCTGGACTATCATTACGACCTGTCACCGCGCGAGGATCAGCGAAGGGCGTTTCGCCGTCAAATCCGCCTGGCGCATACCACGGGCCTTCCCGCGGCGCTGCATGTGCGCGAGGCGCATGACGAGGCGTTCGCCATCCTGTGCGAGGAGGGCTTCCCCGAGTCGGGCACGCTGCTGCACTGTTTCGACCTGGACTGGGAGACACTCGAGCCTTGGGTTGACCGCGGTTGCTTCGTTGCTCTGGGCGGCGCGCTCACGTTCAAGCGCTGCCAAGACACGCGCGACGCGGTCGCGCGCACACCCCGCCGCCTGTTGCTCACCGAAACCGATTCGCCGTACATGACGCCCGAGCCCATGCGCGGCGTGCCGTGCGGCCCCGCGCACACCGTGTTCACCGCGGCGTGCATGGCCGAGGTGCTCGGGTGCGAAACCGAGAAGGCCAGAAACGAGATGCTGGCTCAAATCGCGCAAAACGCGCGCGCATTGTTGGACCGCCCACCCACACCCTGGCAGATCGAACATGCGCAAACCGCCGCAACTGAAAGGAATTGCGAATGAAACGCCTGATCATCGTCGGCTCGCCTCGCGTCGAGGGGCGAAGCGGCGCGCTTGCGGACCTTTTGTTCGAAAGCTGCATCGAGGAGTGCCCGGAAGACGAGGTGTACCTGGCGCCTGTATCCACGCTCGACGTGGCCGGATGCAACGCCTGCGATTTCTGCAAGCGCAAGGCGCAGGGCGCGATGACCGAGCAGGAGGCCGTCGAGGAGGAGGCCTTCGAGGAGCAGCGCGCCGAGGACGAGGCGCCGCGCCGTTGCGCTATCCGCGACGACATGGACGACGTGTACCCGCTGCTCGAGGATGCCGACGAGCTGATCGTCGTGGCGCCGGTGTATTTCGCCGGCCCGTCTTCGCAGCTCAAGTGCATGCTTGATCGTTTCCAGCCGTATTTCTGGACGCGCACCCGTGCGCTCAAGCGCCCCTGCACGCTGCACGTGGTGGGCGAGGGCGGCGATCCGCACGGCTTCGACCCGCTTGTGGGGTGCGTCCGCTCTGCCGCCGCTGTGGCGGGCTTCCGTTTGGAGCGAGTGCTGGATTGGGTCGGCAAGATCGATGAATCCGGCGAGATCGTCGACGAGGCCGACGAGTATCCCGTCGAGGGGCCCGTGGTGCGTGCCTTTGCCGGGGGCAAGATGGCCGACCAGGGCGCTGGCGATCAGGGGTTCCCTGCCGAAGATGAACCGGCGGAGCAGGCCGACGAGTTCGAGCCCGAGACGTTCGCCGAGGACGATTTCGCCGCTCAGCTGGCCTCTCAGGCGCAACGCCGCCAGAACCGCGCGCGCCTGAACCTGGGCGAGAACGGCGCCGAGCGCCAGGTCATCCAGCTTGACGAGGACGGCCGTCGCATCGATGCGGCGCAGCACGGTCGCAAGCGTTCGGCTCAGAAGAAGCACGCCAACGCCAAGCGCGGCACGAACGGCACGGTGCAGGCCAAGCACGAGAACCCGCATGCCCCCAAGGGCAAAAGCGGGCAGGGCAAGTCCGGCAAGGGCGGCTCGAAGCAGGGCGGCGGCCGCGGCAAGCAGGGGAAGCGCCGTGGGTAGCGTATCGTCTTTGGCCAACCTTTCGGTCACTCGGCAGGTGCTGGCAGATCACGGGCTTTCGGCAAAGTACTCGCTTGGGCAGAACTTCCTGGTCAACGAGGCCATCGTGGCAAAGATCGTAGCGCTGGCCGAGCTCGAGGGCGCGGACAACGTGCTCGAGATCGGTCCCGGCATCGGCACGCTCACCATGGCCCTGCTGCAAAACGCGAAGCACGTCACGTCCATCGAGCGCGATACCGACTTGCCTGCGGTGCTGGCCGAAACGCTGGAGCCGTGGTGGGATTCGTTCACGCTTATCCAGAAAGATGCGCTTGACCTGCAGCTTGCCGACCTGGACGGGCAAGACGCCCCCAACAAGCTGGTGGCGAACCTGCCGTACGCCGTCGCCGCCACGGTGGTGCTCGACTATTTCCAGCGCATCGAATCGCTTGATTCTGCAACGGTGATGGTGCAGAAGGAGGTGGCCGACCGTATGGCCGCCGAGCCGGGCACGAAGAACTACGGCGCCTACACGGTGAAGCTGCGGCTGTATGCGCAACCGGCGGGGCGCTTCCCGGTCAGCCCGAACAACTTCTTCCCGCCGCCGCGCGTGGACAGCGCGGTCATCCGCCTGAACCGCACGCCTGTGCTCGATGAGCAGGGGAAACCGCTTGACGGGGAAGTGGTGCGCGCCGCTTGCGCCATGGCCGACGCCGCGTTCGCCAGCCGCCGCAAAACGCTTTCGAACTCGTGCAAAACCTACTTCGCCGGCCGCGGAGCCGGCGGCGCCGCGGTGGGCCCGCATCTGCCGGATCTGTTCGAGCAAGCGGGCATCGACCCCAAACGTCGCGGTGAGACGCTGTCTCTTGCCGAGTTCGTGAACATGGGCAAAGCGCTGCTGGCGCTGCAGCAGGGCTTATAGCCAAAATATGGCCATTGTGTGCGAACTGCTATGGAATTAGGTGCAAAACATGGAGAAGTAAGCGTGCATTGACCCGCATGATACAATTTTGAGCTGTTATCTGTGTGTTATGTAGGAAAGAGCAACTATGGACTTAGCGAAACAAGCGCAAATCGTCGACTCCATTCATGATACGTTACACGATTTCGTCGGTCAACGCCTGAAAGTGCGCGCCAACATGGGCCGCTCCAAGATCGTCGAGAGCGAGGGCACGCTCATGCAGGTGCACCCGCAGCTGTTCATCATGGAAGTCGATCGCAAGCGCGGCCGCACCGCCCGTCAGTCGTACCAGTATGTCGACGTGCTCACCGGCATGGTCGAGCTGTCGCAGAACGGCGAGCCGCTGTTCGAGCCTTTCATTCCCGAAGGCGACGAGCCGGGCGTGGAGTCTCCTCTCGTGGAGGAGCGCGTCCTGTCGTAAGCGGTTTCAACCGTGAACTTTTTGCGGATGCCCGCGAAGAAGTATTTGACAAACAGCGTTTGAACGAGGAAAATACTTTCTCGCGCAAAGCGCAATACGCATGGGGATGTAGCTCAGCTGGGAGAGCATTACGTTCGCAACGTAGGGGTCGTGGGTTCGAATCCCATCATCTCCACCATGGAATTGCAAGGGCTGCTGGTAATCCGGCAGCCCTTTTTCTTTTCCCAGACGCTTCGGGGACGTAGGGCTAAGTATCCGACCCGGCCGGAATCGGCGGCATGACGATTCGGGGGACGTAGCACTAAGTGTCCGGATCGATGGGAATCGGCGGGAGAGCGGTTTCGATGGCGTTGGCGCAACTCGAAAGCGGTCGCTGTTGCCGTCCGTTGGTTTGCGGAGCGGGCTCATATAGATAAATAAGGAGCATCATGGCTGGTTTGAAAGCGGTTTTGTTCGACAACGATGGCACGCTGGTGGATTCTCGCGAGCTGCTTTTGGCGAGCTTCCACTATGCGGGTCCTGCGGTGCTGGGCCGTCAGCTCAGCGACGAGGAGTACCTGCAGAAAGTGGGGCAACCGCTGGCCGTGCAGGTCAAGGACTACACGGACGATCCGGTGCTGCAGGAGCGGTTCTGCGAAGTGTATCGAACGCACAACAAAACGGTGCACGATAAGATGATCAAGGCGTTCCCCGGAACGGTTGAGGCGCTGGCGGAGCTCGCAAGCGCTGGCCTGAAGCTGGGCGTGGTCACTTCGAAGCGTCATGCGGTTGCCTGGCGCGGGCTTGAGATGGTGGGTGCCGCATCGTATCTGGATTGCTGTGTGGGCTGGGACGATATCGAGCGCCCGAAGCCCGATCCCCAGCCGGTGGTCCGCGGTTGCGAGCTGCTGGGGTTCGATCCCAGCGAGTGCCTGTACGTCGGCGACGCCCCGTTCGACCTGCAATCCGGCAACGCGGCAGGCGCAAGCACCGCGGCGGTGACCTGGGGCATGTTCAACGAGCCCGTATTGACGGCCGAGCGCCCCTCGTTCGTCTCGCACACCTGGGACGAGCTGATCGCAAGCACGCTGGCGTTGCTCTAGCTTTCGGCATCTGCGGGGCATCGGACACTTCGGGCGGACACATTGGGGACGTAGCGTTAAGTGTCCAATCTGGTAGCGCCATGAGGTCGGACACTTAACGCTACGTCCCCTAAGTGCTACGTCTCTTAAGTGTCCGCTGAAGTGTCTGGTGGCGCTGCTCTAGCGCTTGCGGTTATCGTGCGGAAGTGCGGATGCGGCGTTGTTTGCGGCTTTGGGGCGGTATACTTGCCGCGTGATTGATGGACAGTTCGAAAACCTCCTGTCGGTAAACAAAACTAGGTACCTTGCCTGCTGATCGTGGCGGGCGTTTTGCGCGACGGCGCGGTTTTATCGGCGGGGGTGAACAGCTTCCGCTGCATCGTTGCAGGTTGTCGCGCATTTCGAAAAGGGCCTTTCCGACGGCGGTTTTCGCTTGATGGAAGGGCTTTTGCTATGTATGGGCTGAAAACGGAGAGCAGCTTCGACGCTGCGCATTTTCTGACCGATTACCACGGCAAGTGCGAGAACCTGCACGGTCATCGCTGGCGCGTGGTGGCGTATCTCGAGCAGGCCGAGCTGCAAACCGAGGGCACGCACAAGGATATGGTCATCGACTTCGCGGACTTCAAGCATGCGCTGCGCGACCTTACCGAGGAACTCGACCACTCGTTCGTGGTAGAGGAGGGCTCGCTCATGCCCAAAACCCTTGATTGCCTGCGTGAGGAGGGGTTCACGCTATCGATGATGCCCTTCCGCACCACCGCGGAGAACCTGGCGCGTTACTTCTTCGGCAAGCTTGCCGAGCAGGGTTTCCCCGTGTCGCAGGTGGACGTGTACGAAACGCCGAACAACTGCGCGATTTACCGCGCGTAGCGAAGCTATGACCTGCGAAAACGAAAACGCAACGGCAACCTACGGCAGCCTGCACGACGCGTTCTCGGCATCGCAATGCCGAAGCGCCGACCAGTCCAGCTCACAGGCGACCATGCCGGTTGCGGAGCGGTTCGTCAGCATCAATGGCGAAGGGGCGTGCGCGGGCAAGCTGGCGGCGTTCATCCGATTTACCGGCTGCAATCTGCGTTGCGGTTATTGCGACACCATGTGGGCGAACGTCCCGGATGCCGCGGCGAAGGACGAAATCCCCGAGCAGCTGGCGGCGTGGGTGCGGCAGGCCGGCGTGGAATGCGTGACGCTCACCGGCGGCGAGCCGGTGCTGCAGCCGTTGTTGCCGCGGCTGGTGGAGCTGCTGCTGGGCGAACCCGGTCCGAGCGGCCGCGGCCTACGCGTGGAGATCGAGACGAATGGCGCCGCCGACTTGAACGAACTTGCCGAGTTGCGCGCGCGTATCGGCAACGCTGCGCCCGGGGTGCTCTCTTTCACCGTAGACTGGAAGCTGCCATCAAGCGGCATGGAGCAGCGGATGCTGCCCGCGAACTTCCGCCTGCTCGACACGCGCGACACGGTGAAGTTCGTGTGCGGGCAGGGCGATTTGCCGCGCGCTTTGGAAGTTGCCCGGCAGCTCGATCTGCCGGGGCGCGTGCCGGTGTACCTGAGCCCGTGCTTTGGGGACATCGAGCCGGCGCGCATCGTTGAATTCATGCAAGAGAACCAAATGACCTGGGCAACCGCCCAAGTGCAGCTGCACAAGGTCATTTGGCCCGATGTCGAGAGGGGCGTGTAAGGATGGGCATTTTCGAAGGACAGGCGTTCTCCTCGTTCGCGGCTGCGGCCGCCAACGCGTGTGAGAACCTGCGCGTGCACGGGACGCTGGGCGAGGACCCGGCATCGCGCGACGAGAACGGCAAGGTGTGCGGCGAGAACCCGCAAAAGGCGCTCGTGCTCAGCAGCGGTGGCGTGGATTCCAGCACGCTTCTGGCCTTGGCGGTCAAGCGCTTCGGCGCGGAGAACGTGTTCGCCCTGAGCATCTCCTACGGCCAGCGTCACGAGAAGGAAATCGAGAGCGCGAAGGCCGTCGCCGCGCATTACGGCGTTGAGCAGCGCTTCCTCGATCTTTCCGCCATCTTTGCCGACAGCGACTGCAGCCTGCTCGAGCACTCCTCGCAAGACGTTCCCGAGGAAAGCTACGCCGATCAGATCGACGAGGCGGACGGCTCTCCGGTCAGCACGTACGTGCCGTTCCGCAACGGACTATTCCTCTCGAGCGCTGCGTCCATGGCGCTGTCGCTGGGCGCGAGCGTGCTGTTCTACGGCGCGCATCATGACGATTGGGCCGGCGACGCCTATCCCGATTGCTCCATCGAGTTCGTGAACGCCATGAACCTTGCCATCACGCAGGGCACGGCGGGCCAGCTGCACATGGAAGCGCCCTTCGTGTCCTGGTCGAAGGCCGATATCGTGAAATGCGGTCTTGAGCTGGACGTTCCCTACGAGCTTACGTGGAGCTGCTACGAGGGCGGCGAGCGCCCGTGCGGCAAATGCGGCACGTGCATCGACCGCAACCGCGCTTTTGAGGCCAACGGCATGCGCGACCCGCTGCTCGACAAGCTGGATGCCCAAGGGTAGGAGGCTGCCGCTAGAAGGGTCGCCTTCCGCTGCGCAGCGGCCGTTTACCCAGCAGTCCCGAACCCTTACAACCCTCGCGGCCCTTCCGGCCGCGCTTCCTAAGGAGAACCTATGACCAACGAGAAACCTATGCGCGCCGGTACCGACGACCTGTCGCTCCTGGGCAACCAGGGCGTGCAATATCCGCAAACCTACGATTCCGGCGTGCTTGAGACGTTCGACAACAAGCACGCCGGCAACGACTACTTCGTGAAGTTCAACTGCCCGGAGTTCACGGCGTTGTGCCCGATCACCGGCCAGCCCGACTTCGCCACTATCTACATCTCCTACGTGCCCGACGTGCGCATGGTGGAGAGCAAAAGCCTGAAGCTGTACCTGTTCAGCTTCCGTAACCATGGTGACTTCCATGAGGATTGCGTCAACGTGATCATGAAGGACCTCATCACGTTGATGGACCCGAAGTACATCGAGGTATGGGGCAAGTTCCTGCCGCGTGGCGGCATCTCCATCGATCCGTACTGCAACTACGGCAAGCCCGGCACACGCTGGGAGCAGGTTGCCTGGGATCGCCTGGCAAACCACGACCTGCATCCCGAGGCCGTGAACAACCGCTAGCAGCGCTTGACGCCCGCAGACATCGCCGTCTGCGGGCGTTTTTCATGCGGGATCACATACATTTGCGTGTTTTTTGGCAGGAACCATATGCGTGCGTTGACCTGGGAAAACGTTGCATCACACCAGGTCATCAGCCGATTATAAACGTGCGCGAGTGCGTGCGATTTGTCTATCGGATACAATGCTGGCATGCAAAAAACCACGTACATATCTATGACCGATGCCTTGCGGGCGCGTCCTGTGCTGACGCGTGGCGTGTCGCTGGCGAACAAGGTCATCACCGACGCCGTGTACGTGGCGTATCCGTGCCTGCTTGCGTGGCTGGCGTATGCGGCGGCAACCGGTGCAGCCGGTGCGGCGGGCATGCTGCTCCGCGCCGCGCTGGTACCGGGTATCTCGTTCGTGCTGGTCACCGTGCTGCGCAAGGTCATCAACGCGCCACGTCCGTATGAGGTGTTCGACGCCGCTCCCGTCATCCCGAAGGATACGCGCGGCAATTCGTTCCCTAGCCGGCACGCGTTCAGCATCTTCGTCATTGCCATGACGTTTTGCGCCTGCTGCCCGCTTGCATGGGCGGGGCCGGTCATGATGGCTGCCGGGGTGTTGCTGGCGGTCATCCGCGTGGTGTCGGGCGTGCATTTCCCTTGCGATGTCGTGGTGGGGGCTTTGTTGGGTATGCTTGCAGGTTTTGTGGGTCTCTGGATTCTTTAGCGGCGGGTTGATACAGTTATTGATATTAAATATCGATATCGATATCGGTTTGCCGATACCGTTCGTTTCGTTTCAGAGGGGGGCGGATATGCTGAAGGTTTCGAAGCGTACGTTGCTTTTAGTCGCCGGCATCGTTTGGCTTATCGCCGGTGGGAACATCGCCTGGCTGGGCATCCGGTCGTTCGCTCAGATGGATCAGGGAATCTGGTGGCTGCTCGTCATCGGCGCCGTTGTGGTGTTCACGCTGTTCCACGTCAAGGTTTTCTCGAAGATGGTGGGCAAGCATGCTATCCGCATCGCCGGTTACGAGGCCGAGCGCATAGGCATCTGGCATTTCTTCGATGTACCGGGTTATGTCATGATGGCCATCATGATGACCGGAGGTATCTCTCTTCGCGCGTTCGGCCTGGTCCCTGTGTGGTTCATCGCGTTCTTCTATACGGGCCTGGGCATTGCATTGGCTCTTTCCGGTGCAAGCTTTCTCGTTCGCTTCGCGCGTCGCGGCAATCGTCCCGCCCCGTGCCCGCTGGTTCCCGATGCGGCTTCGCGCGGATAATCGCTTCTCGTTACATGATTCCGCCTTATCACGAAGGCCCGCTCGTTTGAGCGGGCCTTCCTTTGTTACCGGGGAATCCTGGCGAAAGGGAATCCTGGCAAGGGATTGTTCCGATCGGGGGCATCTCGCGAAGCTACCCCCGATCGCGGCTATGGCGCGCTCCGCTGGGGAAACGGAAGCGCCATAGCGTTTGGAGGGTTGCCGCCTGGCGGGGCTTCCGCTTCTAGCTGGGGAGATAGGGGCTGGTAGCGTCGTCCCGCCATGGGCGTTCGGTCGCTGACGGGCTACTTGATGGCTTCGAAGCCTGCGGCCAGGTCGGCGATGATGTCGTCGATGTTCTCGGTGCCGATGGACAGGCGCACGGTGGTGGGCTTGATGCCTGCGGCCAGCAGCTCGTCCTCGGTCAGCTGGGAGTGCGTGGTGGATGCCGGATGGATGACCAGCGACTTCACGTCGGCAACGTTCGCCAGCAGGCTGAACAGGCTCAAGGACTCGGTGAACTTGCGCGCGTCGTCGGCGGTGCCCTTCACGTCGAAGGTGAAGATGGAGCCGGCGCCGTTCGGGTAGTACTCATCGTAGAGCTCCTTGGCGCGGCCGGTCGCCAGCGCCGGATGGTTCACGGAAGCAACCTGCGGATGGTTGTTCAGGAACTCCACCACCTTCAGCGCATTCTCCACGTGACGGTCGACGCGCAGGGACAGCGTCTCCAGGCCAAGCAGCAGCAACCATGCGTTGAACGGGGAGAGCGTGGCGCCCTGGTCGCGCAGCAGCGTGGCGCGGGCCTTCGTGATGTAGGCTGCGGGGCCTGCAGCCTCGGTGAACACCACGCCGTGGTAGCTGGGGTTGGGCTTTGCCACGCCGGGGAACTTATCGGCGTTCGCAGCCCAGTCGAACGTGCCGGCATCGGTGATCACGCCGCCCATGGCCGTGCCGTGGCCGCCGATGAACTTGGTGGCGGAGTGAACGACCACGTCGGCGCCGTGCTCGATGGGGCGCAGCAGGTAAGGCGTGGAGAAGGTGGCGTCCACGATCAGCGGCACGTTGTGGCGGTGCGCGATGTCTGCCCAGGCCTTAAGGTCGAGCACGTCGGAGTTGGGGTTGCCCAGCGTCTCGGCGTACAGCAGCTTGGTGTTGTCCTGGATGGCGGCCTCGACGGAGTCCAGGTCGGCCGGGTTGACGAACGTGGTGGAAAGTCCCTGCTCGGCCAGCGTGTGCTCGAACAGGTTCAGCGTTCCGCCGTACAGGTTGGTGGAGGACACGATGTGGTCGCCGGCGGTGGCGATGTTCTGCACGGCGATGGTGATGGCGGCGGAACCGGTCGCCACGCCCAGGGAACCCACGCCGCCCTCGAGTGCGGCAACGCGTTCCTCGAAGGTGCTGACCGTGGGGTTGGTCAGGCGGCTGTAGATGTTGCCGGGCTCGGTCAGGCCGAAACGGCCGGCGGCGGTGGCGGCATCCTTGAACACATAGGACGAGGTCAGGTAGATCGGCACGGCACGGGCATCGGTTGCCGGATCGGGCTGCTCCTGGCCGGCGTGCACTTGCAGGGTTTCGAATGCGTACTTCTGTTGCTCAGACATCTGGTTATCTCCTCAATCGATTACTATGGCTTTCTTGTTCTCATATAACTTGATGACGGTTCGTAGTTATACCGAAGCAAAGGAAGCGGGTCAATAGGAATATAGGAGATTCCGTCTGCGGGGTATTTCGAAATTCAGATACCTGGTTTTTCATGCTGCCGATAAGCCTAGCGAATAAATGGGAAATACCGCTCCGAATATGCCCCATGGGGGTATACAAGTGCTACAATCGCCTTGTACTGTTAACTAAAGCTAAGAAAGGTGGGACCATGGTCGCGACCGTGATCATCTGCATCGTCATCGCCGTTGCCGCCGTGTTCGCGGCTAGAAGGGCCGTTCGCACGTTCTCCGGTGATGGCTCGTGCTGTGGGAGGAAACGCACGAAGAAGGCCTCCTGCTCATGCTGCGGGGGCGGAAACGCGAAGAAGGCTTCCCGCGGGAAGCCTTCTGAGTAGCGGATCGGAGGTTTCGCGAACCGCCGGGGATCGTAAGCCGCGTTATGCCAGCAACGCGCCTAGGCGCATGCACTCGGCGGCGGCGTCATCGTCGGGGTAATCCTTGGCGATGACGCTGTCAACCACGTTCAGGCCGGCCTCGTCGGCGCGCTGCTCCCACAGCTCCATCCATTCGCCGTCGTTCCAATCGTAGGAGCCGAAGAGGGCCACCTTCTGGCCGGACAGCGCGGGTTCGACCTCGTCGTACATGGGCAAGAACTCGGTGTCCTCAAGCTCCTCGTCGCCCATGGCCGGGCAGCCGAAGGCGAACGCGTCGAAGTCACCGATGCGGTCAGCGCTGAAATCGTTGCATTGCACCAGGTCGGCGGTACCGCCCGCCGCGCGCACGCCCTGCGCCACCAGATCTGCCATGGCCTCGGTGTTGCCCGTGCCGCTCCAGTACACCACTGCTACTTTGCTCATCTGCATATCCTTTCGTTTGCAAGGGAAGCGTCGGTCTTGTGCCGAACGGTCGAGGCGCTTCGGGCGAGCGCGTCGACCGTTCGGCGCGAATGCGGCAAGGGTGCGTTCCGGCGCCGGCGTTCCATGCTTGCGGCGTTTGCGCGTTTGCGAGCCTTTCGCGTCTACGGGCGCAGGTTACACCGCTGCCGCGAACGCCTCCTGAGCGGGGAAGTTCTCGTCGATGGAGGCAAGGCAGTCGATGGGCACGCCTTCGTCGAACAGGTCCTCGTAGGCGGCGGTGCAGGTTTTGTAGCAGCAGAAGCACGCCTGCGCATCGCGGGCGCGGCTGTACACCTTCCAGCAGCCGCTGCACAGGCTGTTCTCGCCCTTGTTCTCGATGAAGCCCACCACGTCGTCGAAGGGGTAGCCCAGGAAGAACCCGATCTCGTGCGGGAACGCACAGCTGCCGGAAAGCGTGGCGGCCAGGTCGGTTCCGCAGATGCGGCGGTGCAGCTTGGCGATGCAGGCGGAAAGGTCGGAGGGGTCGTAGCCCTCGTCTTGCAGATAGCGGAACACCTCGGGCTGCGCAAGGTATTCCCTCAGCATGGTTGGACGGTACACGTACAACAACAAACCGGTCTTTCGCCGTGCCAATATCTCGATACGCACTCCGCACGGCTCGAGTTTTTTGCGGCAGATGCCCAGATCATGGGCGAATTTGGTTGAGTCGAGGGCGCTGAGCGCGGCGCTTCCGTCGGGGTTTTCGCCGGCGTCGGCGCCTTTGCGGTATACGAACATGTTCGCCGGCTTCAGCCCGGCAAGCGCAGGGGAGCAGTGGTGCACCAGCTTGCGCTCAAGATCGGCGGTGCGGCTCGGCCTTGCACCTGATGCGCCTATGATCATAGCGGCTCCTTCCCATTCATGTAATCCGTGGCTAACATAGTAAGCATAAGTAAACCGCAGTCAACATGTTTGGGGAATCTTCGCAAAAGATTTTTCGCCGAAGGCGGGCACGGCGGGGAAGCGGCGCCGGTCCGCAAGGCGCCGGCGGGCGGACCGGTGCCTCCCCCGCACGCAACCCGCTACACCAGCGTCAGCGCGATGAGGGTGGCGGCGATCACGCCAAGGATGATGGTGAGGGCGTTCGCGAAGCCGGCCAGGCCGCCGTCGCCGCCCGACATCTGGGTATACATAGGCGCAAGCGCGCTTGCCGGGCTCCATACCAGCAGCGTGAGCAGGGCGCGCATAACGTCGTCGATCGGAAGTGCTAGCCAAACGATGCAGGTCAGCACCACGCTGAACGCTGCGCGCAAACCTACCAGGCGGGCCACCTTCGCCATGCGTTCGCGCGAGACCGAGAAGCTCATCATGAGCCCCAGCATGAACATCGCCAGAAACGAGTTGGCATTGGCGATGGGCTCGGTGAAGGCCACCAGCTCGGAGGGCAGGCGCACTCCCGCCACCGACAGCACGATGATCAGCAGGTACGTGTCGAAGGGCAGGCTGGAGAACAGGCGCTTGGCGACGAATCGCACCGGATGCTCGATGCGCGAGCCTCCGGCGATCAGGCCGGTGAGCGCATAGGAGCCGCCGGCCATCATGAACGCGTTGCCGGCGTCGTAGAGGCAGGTGGCCACGGCCATAGTGGGCGAGAAGATGGCCTGCACGAACGGCAGCGCGAAGCATCCCAGGTTAAAACCACAGGCGTTGAGCAGGTAAAACGCGCGTTCGCTGCGCTTGGCGCGCGGGGTGATGGCGAAGGTGACCAGGTATGCGCCGA
Organism: Eggerthella sp. AM16-19; assembly: GCF_003474385.1. Lineage (NCBI taxonomy): Bacteria > Bacillati > Actinomycetota > Coriobacteriia > Eggerthellales > Eggerthellaceae > Eggerthella > Eggerthella sp. AM16-19. The sequence goes on along the minus strand of NZ_QUCY01000008.1, from coordinate 48,555 downwards.
AGGCGAAGGCGAAGCCGAGGGGCACGAGCAGCAGCATCTCCGGCGAGAAGTCGGCAGCGCCGAACGCGTGCAGCACCGCGCAAGGCAGCGTGAACGTGAACACGATCTTCGACACGAACTCGCCGGGCATGTTGCCGAGCTTGCCGGCGTGGCCCATCCAGTAGCCTGCGATGATGATGCAGACGAAGGCGAATACTTTGATGAGTGCGGTTTCCATGCTGTTCTTTCTTCCTAGGCCCCTTCGAGAAGCCCGTCGGCGTTTTCCCTGTGCAAAACGGGAAAACGCGCAAACCCCCAGCCAATCGAATCCCGAAAGAAACCGGTCAGGGGCCTGCGCGTTGTGCGACTTGCGTATGCGGTTGTAGGGCGAGGGGTTTTATGCGGCAGCTTCATTCCCTCTCCGGGTTTGCCTTACAGATGCGCGTTGATGAGCTTCGGGCGGAAGCCTTCGCCTTCGAGCGCCTTGACGATCTGCTGCTTGTGGTCGGTGCCGAACGCCTCGATGGTGACGCGCAGCTCCACGGCGGCTTGGCGGTTCGTGGTGACGAACTGGTTGTGATCCAGGCGGATGACGTTGCCCTTGTTGTCGGCGATGACCTGCGCCACGCGCACCAGCTCGCCGGGGCGGTCGGGCAGAAGCACCGACACGGTGAAGATGCGGTCGCGCTGGATCAGGCCGTGCTGCACCACCGAGGACATGGTGATGACGTCCATGTTGCCGCCGGAGAGGATGGAGACGACCTTCTTGCCCTGGAAGTCCAGGTGGCGAAGGGCGGCCACGGTGAGCAGGCCGGAGTTCTCCACGACCATCTTGTGGTTCTCGACCATATCCAGGAACGACGCGATCAGCTCGTCGTCATCGACGGTGATGATGCCGTCGAGGTTCTCTTGGATGTAGGGGAAGATCTTGTCGCCGGGCTCGAGCACCGCGGTGCCGTCGGCGATGGTGTTGGCGCGCGGCAGCTTCACCACGTGGCCCGCCTCAAGGGAGGCCTTCATGCATGCGGCGCCGGAGGGCTCCACGCCGATGACCTTGATGTGGGGATTGAGCAGCTTGGCCAGCGTGGAGACGCCCGTGGCAAGCCCGCCGCCGCCGATGGGCACCAGGATGTAATCGACCAGCGGCAGCTCCTGCACGATCTCCATGGCGATGGTGCCCTGGCCCGTGGCGACGCCCAGGTCGTTGAAGGGGTGGATGAACGTGTAGCTGTTCTCCTCGGCAAGCTTGAGCGCGTGTTCGTAGGCCTCGTCGTAGACGTTGCCGGCCAGCACCACGTCGGCGCCCAGGGCCTTGGTGCGCTCGACCTTGATGAGCGGGGTGGTGGTGGGCATGACGATGGTGGCCTTGACGCCGTAATGCTGCGCGGCGTAGGCGACGCCCTGCGCGTGGTTGCCGGCGGAAGCGGTGATCAGACCGTGCGCACGTTCCTCGTCGGTCAGCGTGCTGATCTTATAGTAGGCGCCGCGCACCTTGTAGGCACCGGTGCGCTGCATGTTCTCGGGCTTGAAGAACACGCGGTTGCGAGAAATCTCGCTGAAGTAGGGGCTTTCAATAAGCTTCGTCTCCTGTGTAACTTCCTTGACTTTGGCTGCGGCTTCTTCGAATGCGTCCAACGTCAGCATAGTTTCACCCCTTTTGTTTTCGGTTCGCGGCGGTTTAGTGTCGGTGAACATCATAGCCGTGCGAGCGCTACAATGGGGAGGTTCCATATCAGCGCGACAAAATTCGATGCTTTGCCTAGGTTTAAGGCTTGGGAAGGGTGCGAAGATGCTGTCCGGTTTCCGGACGGTTGGCGCTACGTCCCCGTGCAGCCCATGTGGCAGCTCGGGGCGAAGCGTGCAAAGCGCTGCCGTTCCGCGCGCATAAGCGCGCATGTTGGGGCGCAAAGCCCCGGAAAGGACGACCATCATGAAGGTCATCGCCACCCCGAACGCCCCCGCGGCCATCGGCCCCTACGTGCAGGGCCGCGTGTGCGGCAACCTGCTGTTCGCCAGCGGCCAGATCGCGCTGTCCCCGGAGACCGGCGAGCTTGTCGGCACCACCATCGAGGAGCAGACGGCGCAGGTCATGAAGAACGTGGCCGCCATCCTGGCCGAGGCGGGCACCGACTTCGACCACGTGCTGAAGGCCACGTGTTTCCTGGACGACATCGACGACTTCGCCGCGTTCAACGCCGAGTACGCCAAGTCCTTCGGCGATGCCCGCCCGGCCCGCTCCGCCGTGGGCGTGGCCAAACTCCCCAAGGGCGCCCTAGTCGAAGTCGAGGTGATCGCCGAAGTGTAGCTGTTTCG